>NZ_JARUHH010000019.1:0-60059 GCF_043558025.1 Fictibacillus sp. UD | reverse complement strand
TACGAGCGATTCTCAGCATTTACGAGCGATTCTCAGCATTTACGAGCGATTCTCAGCATTTACGAGCGATTCTCAGCTTTTCACGATTACAGGCGGTGTATTAAATTCCTCTTTTTCAGCGGATATCTTATTCACTAGGGAACCTTGTGCATACACGAGTGACGTTTTGGCTTCCATTCGGAGTCCTGGAAAGTCATGCTTTGAAACCGTCGTCACTAATGGCAGTTCCACTGATTTTTTGACTGAACTTAAATATTTCTGCCCTTGTTCAGTCATTCCTAAAACACGTATATAAGCAGGAGTTGATTCTAAAAGTTTCTGCATCTCCTCTTTTTGTATTTTATTCAATACATGAAGGCACGCCCGCTGCAATCTTGTCCAAGTGTAGCGTTTCGTCTTTAAAAGGGTCATAAATGTTTTAAAACTGTCAGATGACTTTATTGCTTCAATCATTCTGTATTCTAATCCTTCTTCAACTTCATAGTAGCCGTTTATTTCTGAAGGACTTGAAGATAATAATTGATAACGGAGTAAGGGGAAGAAACGCTCCCAATTTATTAATGTGCCTTTTTCTTGCTGATCTTCTACCATCAAATCATAAGTGAAGTCAGGCATATAATTTTGAGCTTTACTCATATCTTCAGAAAATACCGCTTCTCGTATTGCAGTAGCACTCGCGATATTGCCATTGCCTAGCACGACATCATGATAATCTGCGTTCTTTCTCTTTATAGTCAGCGGCTTAATATTGTTACCAAGCTCGCGGCTAGCACGAATGTACTCAAAGCCCAATATATTGTTCGGTTTACTAAGGTCGAGCGGTAGATGTGTATGAAGAGCTTCATATGCCTTTGCTGAGGCCGCAGGATAAGAGAAGCCATCAGAAATAAAGTTTCGGATGTTTGATTGATAAGCATCTTGTTGTGAGTCTAAAGAATCATGTGTTTTGTTAAATACACTTATATCCCCGGACTCACTGCCAAAACAAAAAGATTCTGCACCTAAAGCCTGGAGTAAAAAAATGCTGCCGTGAGCAAAACGTGGTGCATGACTTGTTGCAAATGCATAAGGCAGTTCGATAACAAGGTCAGCTCCTCCTAACAGCGCCATTTTTGTTCGTTTCCATTTTGATAGTAGAGCTGGTTCTCCGCGTTGAAGAAAATTCCCGCTCATTACAGCGATCACACAGTCAGCATTCGTAAGGTTTTTCGTTTCTTGCAGATGATAATAATGTCCATTATGAAACGGATTATATTCTACAACAACACCTGTTGCTTTCAACAGTTCCACTTCCTTTTAAGCGTTCGATTATACTTGTTTACATTGTACTAAAAAGAGTTTAGAATCAAAAGTGTCACTGTAAAGATATAATATTGACATTTTATATTTTGACCGATATAATTACTACTGTTGCCTTGAGGTGATAAAGACATGAAATGGTCACTACAAGAATTAAAAAATTTTTACCGTAAACCGTTAACGTTTGAACAAAATGTTGATGCGAGCGGAGTGATGGAAAAAGACCCGGAGATCAGAAGCGTTGATCCTGTTCACGTAGAAGGACATGCAGATGTAACTCAGCAAAAAGCCACTTTTTACTTAAACATAAAAGGAAAAATGGTGTTGCCATGTGCCAACACATTGGTAGATGTGGAATTTCCATTCTCGGTAAAAACAACGGAAATTTTTGTTTTCGATCCGAACTATACGGAATACGAAGATGAAGAAAGCCTTCACAAAATTGAAGGACATTACGTTGACCTTCTCCCTGTCATCGAAGAGCATATTTTGCTTGAAAAACCGTTGAAAATTACGGCTGCTGATGTGACAGACAGTCCGGCTCCTAAAGAAGGAAAAGGATGGCAGAGGGTTACGGAAGAAGACATGAAAAACCGGGTTGACCCGCGTTTAGAAGGTCTAGCTAAATTTTTTGACGAAGACAAAAAGTGAAAGAATAGGTTATAATGATTCTTTCTAGAACCTTTAAGGAGGTGGATACAAAATGGCAGTACCTTTTCGCAGAACTTCTCAAACTCGCCAAGCGAAGCGTCGTACACACTACAAGCTTTCCATGCCTGGTATGGTAAAGTGTCCACAGTGCGGAGAATACAAGTTATCTCACCGCGTTTGCCGTGAGTGTGGATCTTACAAAGGAAAAGAAGTAGTAAGCAAGTAATGAAAAACAGGGAGCTATAGGCTTCCTGTTTTTTCATATACATAAAAATAGAAGCGCTTTCTTTGAATTGGAGGTGTATGAGTTGAGTGAACAGCCTGTATTATGGGAGAAAAGGAATGGAATTGGGTGGATTACCTTGAATCGGCCAGAAGTTAGAAATGCTATCAATTTTGAAGTGATGAAGCTTCTAACTGATTTTTTGAATGCAGCCAAGCAGGATAATGATGTGAAAGTTCTCGTCATCACAGGAGCGGGTACAAAAGCGTTCTGTTCTGGAGGAGATTTAAGTGCTTTCCATTCTCTTAAGACTGAAGAACAAGCATATGGAATGCTTTCTAAAATGGGAACTGTATTAGATGAACTGTTTTTCTTTCCAAAGCCTACCGTTGCTTTAATAAACGGATCGGCGGTTGGCGGCGGCTGTGAAATTGCCGCTGCATGTGATGTAAGACTTGCGCGAGCTGAAGCAAAAGTAGGATTTATCCAAGGTCGTTTAGGCATCACAACAGGTTGGGGAGGCGGTAGTTATTTGCTAGAGAGAATGGGGCAGACTGAAGCGATGGATCTTTTATATAGCTCTACCCCTGTTACAGCCAAGCAAGGAATGGACCGCGGATTTATTCAATACGTGATAAAAGGAAACAGCTTAAAAGAAACAGAGCGGTTTTTACAGCGATATATACAGCAGCCTCTCGGAGTGATCACCTCTTATAAAACATTGCAGCTTCAAAGATATGATGGAGCTAAAATCAAAAAAAGTGTACAGCTGGAAATTGAGCGATGTGCAAAACTGTGGGCTTCTGATGATCATCATAAAAGAGTAGAGGCGTTTTTAAATAAATAAGTTTTCCCTCATTTTAGTAGAATAAAAAGTCTATCTTTTCTAGCACTAGCATATTCTTATTACAAACCACTAAAATGGGGGGATCTAAATGACAAATTTGCGCCAGGATGCCTGGACAAAAGACGAAGATGCAATTCTTGCAGAAGTTACACTCCGGCATATACGGGAAGGCAGTACACAGCTAGTTGCTTTTGAAGAAGTAGGAGAGAAGTTAACAAGAACGCCAGCTGCTTGCGGATTCAGGTGGAACTCACTTATACGAAAACAATATGACAAAGCGATTGCAGAGGCAAAAAAAGTTCGAAAAGAGCGCAATAAAAGAAAAGTGAAACAGCATCTTTCAACATTAGAAGAGAGTGTTGCAGCTCAACACAGCCATTCCAATAACAGCAATCCAAATGAGAAGCCACTAACATTAAATGAAATTATACTATTTTTACAGCAGCTTCAAATCGAAGAACCTTCGGCAAAAAACTTAGAAGCCGAAAACAGTGCGTTATTATCAAAGCTTCAGCAATTAAAGAAGGAAAACGGCAACTTAAAAAGCAAACTTAGTAAAGTAAATAAAGAATATGAGACGGTTAACAGGGATTATAAAGAAGTTTTGCAGATTATGGATAGAGCGAGGAAACTCGTAGAAGTACCAGTAAGAAATTAAAAAAGATGGCGATTTCGCCATCTTTTTTTAATGCTTTTATGCAAGGCGTTGTTCACTTACACCTGTAGGATACCAAACATAAGGATTCTGACCGCGATCGCGATCTTGATTATACGTTACAGCTTCAAAGCCCATCTTTTCCCAGAAACCGCCTGATTGCTGTCGGCCATTCGTTTTGATTGGAAGCTGGAATGTTTTTGCAAACTCTACTAATGCCTTACCAAGCCCTTTTGTTTGATGGTGGGGCAATACCTCTAGTTTCCAAAGCTCCAAATAATCCTGAGGAGGATCAAAATACTGATCGTAAGCAGCTTCAATTTGATATAAGCTCATGCGTGCCACTAGTTTATCACCATAGTAAATTCCGTAGAACGGAGATTCACTGTCGTTTTCAATCATATTTTCTTGAAGATCCTCGAGCATTGACAGCTCTTGAACACCATATTCTTTAAAATGTTTAAACTCTTCAAGCGTTTTATAGTTAACTAATAATTTTTTTACTTCATACTTTGACATCTTCTCTCCCCCAGTCATCCTGTACTTTTCTCTATAGTTATAGTATATACTAATTATGCAAAAAATTCTTTAAAAATAAAATATTCGTTTAGTTTACGCTTACAAAAAAGGATATTTGGCTTTTTTGTCGAAAAACGTAATGTTGACAACAAGGAAGGAGGATTAACATGAAAAAAATCTTAATTGCCAATCGTGGGGAAATTGCTCTTCGAATTATCCAAACGTGTAAAGAAATGAACATTGAAACGGTAGCTGTATATTCTGAAGCAGACAAAGACCTCCCTTTTGTAAAAGCTGCTGATGAGGCTGTACATATTGGTGAACCACCGGTTGCCAAATCCTATCTGCAGAGTGATGTTATCCTTGAGGTCGCACTCAAACATAAGGTAGACGCCATTCATCCAGGATATGGACTTTTATCTGAAAATGATGAGTTTGCCAGAAAGATAGAGGATGCGGGTATCACATTCATTGGTCCCTCACCTCAGACGATTGAGTGGATGGGCGATAAAATTATGGCAAGAAAAACGATGCAGCAAGCAGATGTTCCCATTGTTCCTGGAACGATTGAGCCTATAGAAGATGTAGAAGATGGGGTCAAACTCGCTGAACAGATCGGTTATCCTGTTATGCTTAAAGCCAGCAGCGGCGGTGGCGGAATTGGAATGGTAAAGTGCCTGAATAACGAAGATCTTCGCAAGCACTTTGTATCTTCACAGCAGCGTGCCAAAAATTACTTTGGTTCTGGCAGAATGTTTATAGAAAAATGTATCGAGAATGCAAGACATATAGAAGTTCAAATTATGGGTGATTCCCATGGGAATATCGTTCATCTCTACGAGCGGGATTGCAGTGTTCAGCGCCGTAACCAAAAAGTAGTTGAAGAATCACCATCACCATTTTTGACACAAAGTCTTCGCTCCAAAATTACGGAATCAGCGGTGAAAGCGGCTAAAGCAGTAAATTATGTAAATGCAGGAACAGTTGAATTTGTTGTAAGTGAAAACGGTGAGTTTTATTTTTTAGAAATGAACACTAGACTTCAAGTAGAGCATCCTGTTACAGAAAGTATTACGGGTCTTGATTTAGTAAGATGGCAGATTCAAGTTGCACAAGGTGAAAAGCTGCCTCTGACACAAAATGAGATTGTGAGCAAAGGTCATGCAGTGGAGTTTAGACTTTACGCTGAGGATCCAATAACTTTCTTCCCGTCACCTGGCAAAATCGAGGAACTTCTTTGGCCGCAAATGGACAATGTAAGAATAGATACAGGTTATGAAAGCGGAAATACGGTTACACCTTTTTATGATCCTATGATTGCGAAGATTATTGTAAGCGATTCCAATCGTGAGGGATGTATTAAACATGGTGTTGAATTCTTTGAAAAGCTTGAAATAAACGGGCTTAAAACAAATGCCCCACTTTTTCAAATGCTGTTAAAAGAAGAGGATTTTGTAAAAGGCGACTATACGACAAGCTATTTAAGCAAACGAACAGTAAGTAAATCGTAATTAGAAAAAGGAGAGAGAGAAATGAAAGAAATCACAGCATCTATGGCAGGTACAGTATGGCAAGTATTGGTAAGTGAAGGTGAAGAAGTAACTGCTGGTCAAACCGTTATTATCTTGGAGTCGATGAAAATGGAAATCCCAGTTGATGCTGCAGACGGCGGAACTGTAGAAAGTGTTAAATTTGCATCTGGAGATTTTGTTAATGAGGGCGATGTACTCGTTACATTAAAATAATAGCTCTGCACAAATTCTGAGCGAGCGCTCACTCTCTTAAAGGAGGTATATCATGGTTACAAAATTAGAAAACCAACTAAAAGAAAAAATCGAACAAATCGAAGCAGGCGGTGCACAGAAGTATCACGAGAAAAACAGTTCTCAAAATAAGATGTTTGTGCGTGATCGGCTTAATCTGCTTTTTGATAACGGCGAATATACAGTAGAAGATGCTAAATTTGCGAACAACCAAGCGGGCGATCTTCCGGCAGATGGAGTTGTAACAGCAATCGGTAAACTTGGCGGAAAAACGGTTTGCGTAATGGCTAATGATTCGACTGTAAAAGCTGGCTCTTGGGGAGCGCGAACAGTGGAAAAAATCATCCGAATTCAGGAGACTGCTCAAAAGCTAAAAGTGCCGATGCTATATTTAGTTGACTCAGCAGGTGCCAGAATTACTGATCAGATTGATATGTTTCCAAACCGCCGTGGAGCAGGTAAGATTTTTTACAATCAAGTGAAAATGTCTGGCATGATTCCCCAAGTTTGTATTCTGTTCGGTCCATCAGCCGCTGGTGGAGCTTACATCCCGGCGTTTTGTGATATCGTAATCATGGTTGATCAGAATGCATCCATGTATTTAGGAAGTCCGCGTATGGCCGAAAAGGTAATCGGTGAAAAAGTAACATTGGAAGAAATGGGCGGAGCAAGAATGCATTGTTCAATTAGTGGATGCGGAGATCTTTTAGCTGCAAACGAAACAGAAGCGATTGAAGAAGCTAGACGTTACCTATCTTACTTCCCTAGCAACTACAAGCAGAAAGCTCCTGTTTCCGAAGCGATTCCTCCTAAAGCAGGCAGAGAGTTAGAAGCGATTGTTCCAGAAAATCAAAACGTGCCATTTGATATGTATGAGTTTATCGACGGTCTTATTGATGAAGGAAGCTTTTTTGAAATGAAAAAGTTATTCGCGCAAGAGATTGTTACTGGTTTTGGCCGTATTGACGGAAAGCCTGTAGGTATCATTGCGAACCAGCCTAAAGTAAAAGGCGGCGTATTGTTTGTTGATTCTGCTGATAAAGCAGCTCGTTTCATAACGCTTTGTGATGCTTTCTCGATTCCTCTCCTTTTCTTATCAGATGTTCCAGGCTTTATGATTGGAACAAAAGTAGAACGAGCTGGGATTATACGTCATGGAGCTAAACTGATCGCAGCTATGAGCGATGTAACCGTTCCAAAAATTTCAGTTATTGTTCGAAAAGCATATGGAGCAGGTCTTTATGCGATGGCTGGTCCTGCTTTTGAACCAGATTGCTGTATTGCGCTGCCAACGGCGCAAATTGCTGTTATGGGACCGGAAGCTGCAGTAAATGCAGTATACTCAAACAAGATAAATGAAATTGAAGATGTAAAAGAACGTATTCAATATGTTCAGCAAAAGCAGCAAGAATACAAAGAACACATTGATATTTATAAGCTTGCATCTGAAATGATCATTGACGATATCGTTTCACCTTCTTCATTGCGAGACGAACTTACGAATCGTTTTGCTTTCTATGAAAACAAAGAGATGATTTTTAGTGAGCGTAAACACCCTGTTTACCCAGTTTAAACGAAACCCTCCCGCAAGTACGGGAGGGTTTTTTGAATGTTTCATATATATGGTAATATCAAGATAATCAAACGGCTATGGGGGTTGCTATGAAGGTAAGTATAATTGGTGGCGGGGCAATAGGCTTGTTGGTCGCATATTTTTTAAAGATAAATAGAAAAGAACCTGTTATCTATACACGAAGCGCTGAACAGGCTGAAGAGCTAGTGAAGTTCGGACTCACCTACAAAAACTTACAAGGTGTAAAATCAAACGTCAGAGTTGAAGCAAAGCCTATTGAAGAATTTAGCGGGAACGAACCCGTTTGTATAATCTCAGTTAAGCAAACAGCAATTAAAGATCTAAAGTGGCTAGAAGATTATAAAGAGATTTCGTACCTCTTTTTACAGAATGGTATCAGTCATCTTTCTTTTATAGACAAATTGCCTCACAAACAAGTATGTGTAGGTGTAGTGGAACATGGAGCTGTAAAAGAAAATCATTCAACTGTTCATCATTTGGGAGAAGGAAGAATTAAGCTGGCTTCCTATCGAGGGGATTCTCATTATGAATGGAAGTCGCTTCTAAACTCAAATACTTCACCTGTAAATTTAGAAGAAGAATGGGAAACGATGGTGTATGAAAAATTAATTATGAATGCCTCTATAAATCCTTTATCAGCTATTTTAAGAATAACGAATGGGGAACTGCTCACGAATGAACATGCATTTTCTATAATGAAAAAGCTGTATGAAGAAGCTGTTACCGTTTTGAATTTAATCGATCGACGCGAAGACTTATGGAAGGAATTGCTAATCCTTTGCAGAAATACATCATTGAACCGCTCCTCGATGTTAAAGAGTGTGGAAAGCGGTCAGCAAACGGAAATAGACAGCATAACGGGTGAAATCATCAAACGAGGGATCAGCCTTAAGATTGACACCCCCTATTCTCGATTTGTATATGAAGCTGTAAAAGCATTGGATTGGAGAGGATGAGTGATTGATTAGTATATTAGGTGCGATTATTGCTACGTTAATAACCGTTCCTTACATCGTCTTTGTACTTGTTAATAAGAGTATATATAAGCTTACGAAAAAGAAAAGTAAGGCCTTTAAGGCGGGTATTGACAGTACAACATTTTTTTTGTTTTTCACAATCGAAAGAATGACAGTTGAGATTTGGGGCCAATCTTATTATGAGATCCTTCTCTTATTATTTTTATCAGGCTGTTTATTGTTTACATATGTTATTTGGAAATATGAAGTTGACCTATCCATTGGCAAAATTTTAAGGCTTAATTGGCGTTTGCAGTTTCTTATTCTCACTATCGGCTATTTTTCATTAATGTCTTATGGTATCGTTTCACGGATTTTGGACATTTAGAGCAAATCTTTTTTTGTCATTAACATTTCTTTGCTATACTCGTTAAGGATGTAATTGATACGAAGAAAGGAAGTACATAAATGAGACTGGAGGAAATGCAGCTTCATACATCACCTTTTCTTGAAAGGTACTCCAACGGAGATTCGGAAGTTGTCCGTTTTTTTGATTATAAAGCACATCATGATAAACATGAATGGACGAAACGACAGCAGGAATTGAAGCGTTATTCATTTCCGAGGCAAGGACTAACAAACTATTTGTTTTCTTATAATGATAAAATAGGCTCTTCGTCTAAAACTTTGGACCATATACAAAAACTGAATTCACCTGAAAGTTTAGCTGTTGTTGGTGGACAGCAAGCAGGTCTCCTTACAGGACCGCTTTTAGTTATTTATAAGTGCATTAGTACAATTCAATTAGCAAAACAAGCTCAAAAAGAACTTAACGTGCCGGTTGTTCCGATATTTTGGATCGCGGGTGAAGATCATGATATGGATGAAATTAATCATGTAATGGTACCGAAGAATAACACGGCTAAAAAAATATCTTTAAAAGCAGCTTCATCTGTTAAATCTTCCGCATCAATGTGGGGTTGGAACAAAGAAGATGTTAAGCCGTGGCTAAAAGAAGTATTTCGTGCTTTTGGTGAGACGGCATATACGAGTGATTTTTTAGCTGAGTCAGAAAGAATATTAGAGAAGTCTGATTCTATTGTTACTTTTTTTGCTCAACTGCTTTCCAAGTGGTTTGCAGATGAAGGTTTAATTCTTTTAGATTCTGGCGACCCGGAATTCAAGAAACTTCAATCCCATATTTTAAAAGATATGATCATTAAAAACAGAGATATTGATGGAGCTTTTATTTCTCAAACGAACGAACTTAACAAAAGCGGATACCGTGATCCGATAGAAATTCAAAAAAACAATGCTCATATGTTTTATACGAAAGATAATGAAAGAATCCTTTTATATCGTTCTGAAGATGGCTTTTCATCAAAAGAAAACGATTTTTCAATCTCTGAGGCAGAACTTTTAGAGGAAGCAGTGAATCATCCTGAGAAATTCAGCAACAATGTTGTAACACGTCCTTTGATGCAAGAATTTATGCTGCCCGTTCTATCCTTTGTTGCCGGCCCAGGTGAAATTGCCTATTGGGCGGTGCTAGGGAAGGTATTCCATCAATTTAATAGAAAAATGCCCATATTAACTCCAAGGCTGTCTTTTACGCTTGTAACGAATCGTATCCTCGAGTTAATGAATTCTAAAAAGTTAACAGTGAAACAGGTTTTAGAAAATGGAACAGATGATTTCAAAAGAGAATGGTTTGCTAGTAATAGACCGATTGAAACGAATGAATCCATTGAATCTGTCAAAGCAGAATTTACTGTCTCTTATGGAAAACTTCTAAAATTGGCAGAAGAAATTGATTCGAAACTCCTTCCTGTTGCAGATCATAATCTAAAGAGAATCCTTTCAGAAATCGACTATATCGAGCAGAAGATGGAACAGCGTGTTCGGAAAAAAGTGAAAGAGCCGCTAGCTGAATTTGACGAGATCATGCTTCAATTAAAACCTACTGAGATCTTGCAAGAAAGAATTTGGAACATCTACCAATTCACGAATGAAATCGGACCTCAACTTATAAAACAACTTCTACAATACCCTTATGAATTCAATGGAAAACATAAAATCATCTACTTATAAATAATAGAAAATTTTTTAGAAAAAATCCTGTGGTACAGCAGGATTTTTTTTTTTGCACACGAATAATACTTGTAGTGGTGAAAAGTGGAGCGTTGTGGTAGATTTAGGGGAGAAAGTGGGGTGATCATATGTTCATGGGAGAGTATCAGCACAACATCGACGAAAAAGGACGTATGATCATCCCCTCCAAGTTTCGTGAAGAGCTAGGCACAGAGTTTATTTTGACTCGTGGGTTGGATCAATGTGTATTCGGCTATCCTTTAAGTGAGTGGAAAGTGATCGAAGAAAAACTTAAGAGCTTGCCATTTACAAAGAAGGATGCACGTGCATTTACACGTTTTTTCTTTTCTGGAGCTGCTGAATGTCAGCTTGATAAACAGGGAAGAGTGAATATTGCATCCCCACTCAGAGATTATGCAAAACTAGAAAAGGATTGCGTAGTCATAGGTGTCTCGAATAGAATTGAAATTTGGAGCAAATCGATTTGGGAAGAATACTTCTCAAAGTCAGAAGACTCTTTTGGAGAAATTGCAGAAAGTCTAATGGACTTCGATTTATAGCCCTTAAGTTTACAGCAGAAAGGAATTTTCCATGTTTGACCATATAACTGTTTTAAAACAAGAATCTGTAGATGGTTTGCACGTTAAACCAGATGGTATTTATGTTGATTGTACGATGGGTGGGGCAGGTCATAGTGCTCTAATTTTGTCTCAATTAGAAACTGGCCATTTATATGCCTTTGATCAAGATGACAAAGCTATTGAAAACGCGCGTAAGGTACTGAAGGAACATGAAGGTAAGTTTACGATTGTTCGCAGCAATTTCCGTTACATAAAAGAAGAGCTTGCTAACCGTGGCATACATAAGGTGGATGGAATCCTTTTTGACCTAGGTGTCTCATCCCCGCAACTAGATGAAGCGGATAGAGGATTTAGCTATCAGCATGATGCTGAACTTGATATGCGAATGGATCAGTCAAGTGAACTTACAGCAAAAGAAGTGGTAAATGAATGGACGTTTAATGATTTGATGAAGATTATCTCGAGATATGGCGAAGAAAAATTCGCTAAACAGATCGCTCGGAAAATCGAAGCGGCAAGAGAGAAAAAAGAGATTCAAACAACTGGAGAACTTGTCGAAATAATAAAGGAAGCTATTCCTGCTCCTGCAAGGAGAACAGGCGGACATCCTGCAAAACGGACATTTCAAGCCATTCGTATTGCTGTAAATGATGAGTTGAACGCCTTTGAAGATGCACTTCAAGACTCTATTGAACTGTTAAATGTCGGTGGAAGGATTGCAGTCATCACGTTTCATTCGTTAGAAGATCGTGCGTGTAAAAATATACTCAAAAAGGCTAGTACAGGCCCGGAATTACCTCCAGGGCTGCCGGTCATACCTGAAGAATTCAAACCTGAATTAAAGCTCATTACAAGAAAACCGATCGTACCTACAGAAAACGAGCTTGAAGAAAACAGAAGATCACGTTCTGCGAAATTGAGAATTGCTGAAAAACAAAAATAGAGAGGAGAGCTAAAGTGAGTAATTTAGCCTATCAAGTTCAGAATCAACAAATGCAACGACAGCCTGAAAGAAACCCAAAACCGGTTCAGCAGCCATCCCGTAAATTATTTACAAAAGGTGAAGTGATTTTATGGGGGGCTATGGGCGTTGTATTAGTAGCAGGATTAATTTGGCTCATTTCTCTATATGCTTCTGTCTATCAAGCATCTGCAGAAGTTGTGGCCACTCAAAATAAAATCTCAGCTGAAACAAAAATTGTTGAAGATTATCACCTGCAAGTGACAGAACTGAGCAATCCAGAACGAATCATGAAATTGGCGAAGGAACAAGGGTTCATCTTTGACGATAAGAATGTAAAAGTGGTCCAGGACTAAAAAGCAGGTGTTGTTATGAAATTAAAAAGAAAAAATGTTGGAGCAGGTATTCTTATGGTTTTGTTTACCGTGCTCTTTTTTGTATTAACGAGTAAGTTTTTTCTCGTAGCTTCTTCTCAATCAGCAGAAGGGGTGGATTTAATTGAATATGGAAAAAGGAAATGGATGAAAAGCGATGTTCTAGATGCAAAGCGTGGAACGATGTTCGATCGCAATGGTGAAGTCATCGCGCAGGATATCCCTTCCTATAGTGTTATAGCTATTCTGGATAAAAACTACCCAAACCACATTAAAGATCCAGAAGAAGCTGCAGAAAAATTATCTGAAGTCTTAGACACCGAGAAAGATAATCTAGAAGCTTTATTGAGCAAAGAGGGAAGATTTCAAGTAGAGATTCCATCTGGTAGAAAAGTATCTTACCGAAAAAAAGAACAGATCGAAAAGATGAAAATTCCAGGAATTGATTTTTTGAGAGAGTCTAGAAGATATTATCCTAATCAATCCTTTGCTGCTCATGTTCTAGGTTATACAGGTAACGGAGAAAACGGAGTTCAAGCAGGATTGATGGGACTTGAAAAATCGCTGGATAAATATTTGCAGGAAAAAGACGGAAAGATTACCTTTTTAGGGGATGCGTTCAGCCGAGCGATACCTGCTAATAAAGAATCGATTACGCCGCCAAAACATGGTCAGGATGTTTACTTAACTCTAGATGAAAAAATACAGCTCTATCTAGATGAAGCTATACAAGAAGCAGCTAAAAAATATAAGCCAGAAAAGATAACAGGAATCGTTGCGGATCCAAAAACGGGGCGAATTCTCGCAATGAGTAACTCCCCGAGTTTTAACCCAAACAAAAAGGATATAAAGAACTATACGAACTTTGCTGTATCTTATCCGTTTGAGCCAGGTTCAACGATGAAAATCTTTACTTTAGCTGCAGCAATACAAGAGGGGAAATATAACGGGAACGATGTTTTTCAATCTGGTTCATACAAGCTTCCGAATATCGGCAGACCTATTTATGACCATAATAGAAGAGGATGGGGTACGATCACCTATAACGAAGGGGTTCAGAACTCTTCTAACGTTGCCTTTTCAAAGCTTGTACGTGAAAAACTAGGTTATGAGAAATATAGAAGCTATATCTCTAAATTTGGATTGGATCAAAAGACCAATATTGATCTTCCTAATGAAAAAAATGGCTCTATCCTTTATAACTATGAAATTGAAAAAGTGACAACCGCTTTTGGACAAGGTACAACGATTACACCGATTCAGCAGATTCAAGCGGCAACCGCAATTGCTAATAACGGAAAAATGATGAAGCCGTATGTAATCGACAAAATCATGGATCCTGAAACAAAAAAAACAGTTATGTCAAATGAACCTGAAGTTGCGGGCAATCCAATATCTGAACAAACTGCTAAACAAGTAAGAGATATATTGGAAACAGTTGTTACGGATGGAACAGGTAAGCCTTATATGATCGACGGTTATAGTGTCGCAGGAAAAACGGGAACTGCACAAATCGTAGGAAAAGATGGAAAGTATATCTCAGGCTGGGGAGAGAATGTTTTTTCTTTTCTTGGAATGGCACCAACAGATGATCCGAAACTATTAGTATATGTGGCTGTTGAGCGGCCTAAGGTTGAATTCCCTGAAATGGGTTCAACGCCTGTTGCTAATATCTTTACGAGTGTTATGAAAAGTAGTCTTCAATACTTAAACATTCAGCCTGAAGCAAAAGATAAGAACAATTCTGTTAAAGCTAAAAAGTCTTACGGAAAAGAATTGCCTGATTATACAGGTCAATCTGCAAAAGAAGCAAAAACAGAGCTGGAAAAGCTGGGTATGGAAGTCTCTGTGATCGGTTCTGGAGATGAAATTACGAAGCAGGAACCATATGAAGGTGCTTATGTCATGAAAGGCGAACGGGTAATACTAAGAACTACAGGTGATGCAAAAATGCCTGATGTTAAAGACTGGTCTTACATGGATATTTTAAGGGTCAGTAAACTTCTCGGTGTGAAAGAAACGATAACAGGCAGCGGATTTGCTGTTAAACAAAGCATCAAACCTGGAAATCCTGTTAAGGAAGGGGACTTCTTCGTAGTTCAGCTCGAACCGCCAATGGAAACTGAACCAGAAACAGAAGAGAATAAACAAGAAAGTGATAATACGTCCGAAGAGAATACAGAAGAAGATCTGCCAATAACTGACTAATTGTTCTAAGCGCTTGTGTACAAGCATATATTTGAAACGAACCATACAAGGGAGGTATTGTGTGTGCGAGTTTCAAATGTTACAGTACGCAGGCGCTTAATTTTTGTTCTTGTATTTGGACTAGCTTTCTTTTTTGTCATTTCTGTGAGACTCGGCTATGTTCAATTTGTATTAGGAAATATGCTGACTGACCAAGCCCTCGATTCTTGGAGCAGGGATATCCCTTTTGAACCAAAGAGAGGAAAAATCCTGGACCGGAATGATGTAGTACTAGCCACAAACATTAGTGCTCCAACTGTTTTTGTAGTTCCTAGACAAATAAAAGAACCGGATGATACGGCAGAAAAGCTGGCTGCCATGTTAAATATATCAAAGACAGAAGTTTATCAAAGGATCACCAAAAAAGCGTCTATCGTTAGGATAGATAATGGCGGCCGAAAAATCAGTAATGAAAAAGCCAAAGAAGTAGAGGCATTAAACCTTCCGGGTGTCTTTGTTGCAGAGGACAGCAAGCGCCATTATCCGTACGGCTCATATCTTTCGCACGTGCTAGGGTTTGCAGGTATCGACAGCCAAGGACTTACAGGACTTGAATTATATTATGATGAGCAGTTGAACGGTGAAAAAGGACATATATCATTCTTCTCTGATGCACGTGGACGGCGTATGCCTTCTCTATCTGATAAATATGAAAAACCAAAGGATGGTTATGATCTTAGGCTCACGACTGATTCTCGCGTACAAACCATTATTGAAAGAGAACTCGATATCGCACAAGCGACGTATAATCCTGATGGAGCAATAGCCATTGCTATGAATCCAAACACTGGGGAAATCCTTGGGATGAGCTCGAGGCCTGATTTTGACCCAGAAGAATATAAGCGTGTTTCACCGGAAGTGTATAACCGGAACCTGCCTGTTTGGGCACAATATGAACCAGGTTCTACATTTAAGATCATTACGCTGGCGGCAGCACTTGAAGAAGGAAAAGTGGACTTAGAGAAAGACCATTTCCATGATCCAGGATCGATTGAAGTAGCTGGAAGGAAGCTGAAGTGCTGGAAAGCAGGAGGTCATGGCAGTCAATCCTTTTTAGAAGGAGTACAAAACTCGTGCAACCCTGGATTTGTTATACTTGGACAGCGGTTAGGCAAAGATAAACTGTTTGATTATATAAAAGACTTTGGTTTTGGAGAAAAGACGGGTGTCGATTTAGCAGGTGAAGGAAGAGGGATTTTATTCTCTTTAGATCGTGTAGGACCACTTGAGCTAGCAACTACGGCATTTGGTCAAGGTGTATCGGTTACACCGATTCAGCAAGTAGCAGCAGTTTCTGCGGCCGTAAATGGTGGCTATTTATACGAACCATATATAGCTAAAGAACTTGTGGACCCTATAACAGGAAAAGTTGTCAGTAAGCAGACTCCTAAACTAAAAAGAAAAGTTATTTCTGAAGAAACATCTAAAGAAGTAAGACATGCTCTTGAAAGTGTAGTAGCACAGGGAACGGGGAAAAATGCATTTGTAGATGGTTACCGTGTTGGTGGAAAAACAGGTACTGCTCAAAAAGCTGAGGGCGGAGTTTATTTAAAGAACAATCATATCGTTTCATTTATCGGTATGGCTCCAGCCAATAACCCAGAGATCGTTGTATATGTAGCGATTGATAACCCTAAGGAAACCTTGCAGTTCGGTGGAATCGTAGCTGCTCCAATCGTTGGGAATATAATTGAAGACAGCCTATCTGCTATGGGAGTTAAGAAGCAGAAAGGTCAGATTGAAAAGGAAAAAACATGGCTTGATGCAACTGAAGTTGTCGTTCCAGATCTGGTTGGCAAAGAAACAAAAGATCTTACAAATCTATTGTACAATTTAAAAATTGAAACTTCCGGAAAAGGCAGTTACATCGTACAACAAGCTCCCCGAGCAGGAGTAAAGCTTGAAGCAGGAAAGACCATTCGTTTATTTTTGGGTGACAAAAAAGACGTGGAAGATTAAAATAAAGGATGGACACATAGCCAAGCGCGGAATCTTGCCTTGGCTTATTTCTCTTAAACGCTCTGTTTATTTTGTGGGTTTGTTTTCGTAAAACAGTGATGATCTTGGAAGTAGTTGATTTCCGTTTCAGGTGCTCGCTTTCCGCGGGGCAGGCGGTGAGCCACATTCGTACGTTTCACGTTTAAGTGTCTCACCTGCCCACCTTAAAGAAGGTATCCTTGCTCCTGCGTCTACAAGCTAATGCTACCGAGGGGAGCTTCCTCGTCGCATGCCTTGCTTAGAAGCTTATCGGGTGGTAGGCACGCACCTTTCACTCCAATCAACTTGCATTAGAAGCGAAAGTACAGCATTCACCACACTCGTGCTAGAAAAATTGGCTGCAATGTTCTAAAGTAGATGGAACAAAAGAACCTTGGCAGTCACTCCGCAAAATGGGAGCGGACATTATTAATAATGAAATGAAAACAGATCCATTTTAAAAGTACTTTTTAACGATGATTAGAGGAGAGATCAGGATTAATGGAATTAAAAGAACTGCTTACATATTTAGTGAACTATGAAATGGATATTGAAGCCAATCCTGAAATTACCTCCATTGAAATGGATTCCAGGAAAGCTGGGAAAGGCTGTCTTTTTGTTTGTATGGAAGGACTTACTTTCGACGGCCATGATTTTGCCCAAACCGTTGCCAATAATGGTGCAGCGGCCATTTTAGCTGAAAAAGATATTGACGTTAACATTCCAGTGATAAAAGTTAAAAACTCAAAAAAAGCACTCGCTGTTTTAGCTGATGCCTTTTATGGCCATCCATCTCAAAAGATGCACTTAATCGGCATAACGGGGACGAACGGAAAGACAACAACCTCTCATTTAATTGAAAAAGTGTTTAGAGATGCTGGTAAGAGTACAGGCATGATCGGCACGATTGAGATGAGAATTAAAGACCGCAAATATAAAGTAGCGAATACTACACCTGATTCATTATTTTTGCAGAATGCTTTTAATGAAATGACAAAAGAAAAAGTAGATGTAGCTGTCATGGAGGTTTCTTCACATGCCCTTGATCAAGGAAGAGTATGGGGCTGTGATTTTAACATTGCGGTGTTTACAAACTTGACACAAGATCATTTGGACTACCATAAAAATATGGAAGAATACCAGTTTGCAAAAAGTCTTTTGTTCTCTCAAATGGGGAATACTTATCAAAAGAATGATCGAAAAGTGGCAGTTTTGAACAATGATGATCCTGCTTCAAAAATTTTCGAGAGAGTAACATCAGCACAGGTAATCTCATATGGAATCGACAATGAGAGTGATGTTCGAGCGACAAATATAACGATTGGATCTCAAGGTACGACATTTACTCTAAGTACACCAGTTGGATCTAGAGAAGTTACACTTAAACTTATCGGTAAATTCTCTGTTTATAACGTACTTGCAGCTACTACAGCTTGTTTATTATCTGGGTTAGAACTTGATCAGATCCTTTCTACACTGCAGGAGGTATCCGGAGTTCCGGGAAGATTCGAGCCAGTCATTGCAGGACAGGATTTTACAGTGATCGTCGATTACTCACACACACCAGATAGCTTGGAGAACGTGTTGAGAACCATTAAAGAATTTGCAAATGGAAAGATAACTGCTATTGTTGGCTGCGGCGGAGATCGTGACAAAACGAAACGTCCGATCATGGCAGGCATTGCTGCGAATTTAGCTGACAATGCTATTTTTACTAGCGATAATCCACGTACAGAAGATCCTCTCCAAATCTTAAAAGATATGGAAGAAGGTGCTGACGAAGGAAATTATGTAACGATTCCAGATCGTAAAAAAGCGATTGAATATGCAGTTGAACGTGCAAAAACAGATGATGTTATACTAATCGCAGGCAAGGGGCATGAAACTTATCAGATCATTGGTAAAGACGTGTTTGAATTTGACGATAGAGTCGTTGCGAAGGAAGCGATTGAGGCGGTGAAAAAATGAAATTAGACATTAAGGAACTGATCACATTAGCAGACCGGTCGACAGGGAAAAAAGATAATCTGTTACTAGACGGAGTTTCAAAAGATACACGGCAAAAAAGCGCAAATTCACTATATCTCCCTATAGCGGGGGAGCGTTTTGATGGTCATGATTTTTTGCTTGATGCCATTCAGCAAGGCTGTACGGCTACCATCTGGCAAGAAGGAAAAGAACTTCCTGCTGGATTACCAGAAGATTTTCCGGTTCTTTACACAAAGGATACAGTAGAGTTCTTACAGAGAATCTCAAAATTTTATTTAAAAAAGATTAATCCAGTTGTCGTTGCTGTAACAGGCAGCAATGGAAAGACAACAACAAAAGATATGATTGAATGTGTGTCTGCAACAAACTTCAAAACCTTTAAAACGCAAGGGAATTACAATAATCATATCGGAATGCCTCTAACGATTCTGGCTATGGAAGAGTCGACGGAAGTTTTAATTCTTGAAATGGGTATGAGTGATTATGGTGAAATCTCTTTGTTGAGCAAAATTGCAGAGCCAGATGTTGCGGTAATCACAAATATTGGTGAGAGTCACCTTGAACAGCTTGGGAGCCGCGAAGGTATTGCAAAAGCAAAGCTTGAGATCGCAGATGGATTAAAGCAAGGCGGGTTGTTCATCATCGATGGAGACGAACCGCTTCTTTCTCATGTTAAAGGTGAAAATGTACTGCAAGTTGGATTTGGAGATTCATCTACTTTGAAGCTGTCCAATATAAAAACAGATGCGAAGGGTGTTTCTTTTACTTTAGAAGAAGGTACTACCGTTTACCGCATTCCTATGCTTGGCCGACATAATATAAAAAATGCAGCATATGCGATTGCAGTTGGGCATTACTTGAATATAGAAGAAAATAAAATCTTAGAGGGTCTAGAGAGTTTAAAAGTAACATCAATGAGACTTGAAATGAAAAGCGGTAAGAAGGAAACACTCCTTATCAACGATGCTTACAATGCAAGTCCTACAAGTATGATTGCTGCATTAGAAACGCTCTCAGAGTTAAAGGACTATTCTAAGAAAGTTGCAGTTCTTGGTGATATGTACGAATTAGGTTCTAACGAGGAAGAAATGCATAGAAAAATTGCAGATCATGTGGATGATTCAATGAACCATGTTATTTGTGTAGGGCAAAAAGGTGCATGGATTGCAGATGAATTGAATAAACAAAAGCGAAAGAATCTTGAAGTTGTTCAATGTCTGACAAAAGAAGAAGCTATAACTCCAATCGAAAGTTTGTTATCGAAAGACACTGCAATTCTTTTTAAAGCATCCAGAGGGATGGTACTTGAAACCCTTATATCTACATTTTTAGAAGAAGAACAGGAGTCGAAAAAATGATTGAGCAAGTCTTATTATTTACTTTAGTAGCATCCTTCTTACTAGCGGTACTGAGTTCGCCTTTTTTTATCCCGTTTTTAAGAAGATTAAAATTTGGGCAGAGTATTCGTGATGAAGGCCCAAAATCACATCAAAAGAAGCAAGGAACACCTACTATGGGTGGGATTGTAATCGTACTGGCGCTAGTGATAGCAACATATGCGATGACAGCGAAGTTTTTTGCTATTACAGCTGAAACTCACTTGCTTATCCTTGTAACATTAGGATATGGACTTATTGGATTTTTAGATGATTATATAAAAGTAGTGAAGAAGAGAAACTTAGGGTTAACTTCTAAGCAAAAACTGATTGGCCAGCTGATTATAGCTGCTCTTTTCTTCCTGGGTTTAAGGGTAATCGATTTCTCAACTGTAGTTTCTGTTCCAGGAACCGATTTTTCGTTGGACCTTGGCTGGTTCTATCCGGTATTGGTAGTTTTCATGCTCATCGGTGCGTCAAATGCGGTTAACCTTACAGATGGATTAGATGGCTTGCTTGCAGGTACAGCTGCCATTGCATTTGGAGCATTTGCAGTACTATCTTCTACTGTTCTTCAGTTCGAAGCGGCAATTTTCTCTGTTGCGGTAGTAGGAGCAGTGCTCGGGTTCTTAGTATTTAATGCGCATCCTGCAAAGGTATTCATGGGGGATACAGGATCTCTTGCACTTGGAGGAGCCATAAGTGCTGTTGCGATTTTAACAAAGTTGGAGATCTTGCTTGTTATCATTGGAGGAGTTTTCGTTATTGAAACACTCTCTGTCATGATTCAAGTAACTTCTTTTAAACTAACAGGTCGGCGTGTCTTTAAAATGAGTCCGCTTCACCATCATTATGAATTATCTGGCTGGAGTGAATGGCGCATCGTTGTAACGTTCTGGCTTGTAGGACTTGTATTTGCTGCATTAGGAATTTATTTAGAGGTGTGGGTTTAGATGAAAAACACTGAGTTCTTTAAGGGAAAGAATATATTAATTGTTGGATTAGCCAAAAGCGGTTTTGCTGCAGCAAAACTGCTTCATTCTTTTGGGGCGCATTTATTTGTAAATGATAAAAGCCCAAGAGAAGGAAATATTGAAGCCGAAAAACTGGAACAGCTTGGCATTGAAGTCGTTTGTGGAGCTCATCCACTAACATTGCTTGATAATAATCTGGATTTTATCGTGAAAAATCCAGGAATTCCGTATGAAAACCCATTGTTAGCTGAAGCAGTAAAGCGCAATATTCCAATCTATACAGAAGTGGAAATCGCCGGAATGATCGCAGATGCTTCTATTATTGCGATAACTGGATCGAATGGTAAGACAACAACAACTACACTAATTGGTGAGATGTTAAAAAATAGTGAAAAAACACCAATCGTTGCTGGGAATATTGGTACGGTATTTTCTGAAGTTGCTGCTGAATCAACACCAGACGATATTTTAGTAGCGGAACTATCCAGCTTTCAGCTAATGGGTACTGAACGATTTAAACCGGAAATCTCAGTCTTTCTGAATCTTTTTGAAGCACATCTAGATTATCATGGTTCCATAGACGAATATGGAAAAGCAAAAGCAAAGATAACTGAGAATCAGAATTCGGATGATTATACGATCTATAACGCTGATGATGAAAAAGTATCAGCGTTAATGAAGAGTTCTCGTGCTAAGCACATTCCTTTTTCCGTTACAAAGAAGTGTACAGAAGGGGTTTACATACAAGAAGATGCCCTTTATTTTCAAGAGCAAAAGGTTATTGAATTAAAAGACATCGTTCTTCCTGGTAAGCATAATCTTTCTAACATTATGGCTGCGGTGGGCGCTTCAATATTAGCAGGAGCTAAAACAGAACAGATTCGTCACGTTTTAACTACCTTCCCTGGAGTGAAACACAGGCTTCAATATGTTGATGAAAAAAACGGCAGGCGCTTTTACAATGACTCTAAAGCTACGAATATATTAGCAACAAATGCAGCACTATCAGCATTTCATAATCCTGTCATTCTATTGGCAGGTGGGCTTGACCGAGGAAATTCGTTTGACGATCTAATTCCTGCACTAAAAAATGTTAAGGCGATGGTTACATTTGGCCAGACAGCTGAAAAATTAGCTGATGCAGGAAAACAAGCAGGAATAGAAACAATTAAACGTGCTGATAATGTGGAAGAAGCTGTTCCCCTAGCTTACAGCCTTTCTCATGAAGAAGACGTTATATTGTTATCTCCCGCTTGTGCAAGCTGGGATCAATATAAGACTTTTGAACAAAGAGGGGACATGTTTATCAACTCCGTGCATAAACTTAAATAAGGTTTGTACAAAAAATAAGAGTTGAGGTGTTTCCCTTTGCCTGCAACGAGATCAACCCCTGATATTATTATGATTGTGGTCACGCTATTGCTGTTATCCATTGGAATCATAATGGTTTATAGCGCGAGTGCGGATTTAGGTCTATACAAATTTGATGATGCTTTCTTTTTTGCTAAACGGCAGTTGTTGTTTGCCGGTGTAGGGATTGCAGCAATGTTTTTTATTATGAATATCAACTATATGACATGGAGAGTCTGGTCTAAGATTCTATTAATCATTTGTTTCGTATTGTTGATCGCAGTCCTCATTCCAGGTGTAGGAATGGTGCGTGGTGGTGCAAGAAGCTGGATAGGTGTGGGAGCTTTCTCCATACAGCCTTCCGAATTTATGAAACTGGCCATGATTACTTTTTTAGCTAAATATTTATCAGAGCACCAAAAAAAGATCACATCTCTAAAACAAGGCTTGTTGCCTACACTAGGATTGGTGATGGTAGCTTTTGCTATGATCATGCTGCAGCCTGACTTGGGTACAGGGGCGGTTATGGTTGGAACAAGTATAGTTATGGTGTTTGTGGCTGGTGCGCGCATCTCTCATTTTGTAGGTATGGGTTTGATCGGTCTTATAGGGCTTGCTGGATTAATCATTTCAGCTCCTTATCGAATTAAGAGGATTACTTCATTCCTTGATCCTTGGAGCGATCCTTTAGGAAGCGGCTTTCAGATTATCCAGTCTTTGTATTCCCTTGGGCCTGGTGGGCTGCTCGGTTTAGGCTTAGGTCAGAGCAGACAGAAGTTTGGATATCTTCCTGAGCCCCAAACGGATTTTATTTTTGCCATACTTTCTGAGGAACTTGGATTTATCGGTGCTGTTTTTGTTCTAATTCTGTTCAGCCTGCTGCTATGGCGTGGAATAAGAATTGCATTAGGAGCTCCAGATCTATTCGGCAGCTTTTTAGCGATTGGAATCATTGGAATGGTAGCCATTCAAGTTATGATTAACATCGGAGTAGTCACTGGATTAATGCCAGTAACAGGAATAACATTACCATTTTTAAGTTATGGAGGTTCATCGCTAACATTGATGCTTGCATCTATCGGAGTAATCCTCAATATTAGCCGCTATTCAAGGTATTAATACTTGAGTTTCAGTGGAATTTCTCTTATTCTAAACATAGCGATTTAAAGACAATACCCTGTCAATTATGGCAGGGTATCTTCTTTTTATTTCTTCTTTTCGCAAAAGCTGGTTGCTTGTGAAAGCAGTTGATTTCCGTTCCAGGTGCTTCGCTTTCCGCGGGGCGTCCGGTGAGCCCCCTGACGCTTTGCGCCTTTAGTGGTCTCACCTGACCGCTCGTCCCGCAGGAGTCTCACACCTTACACTACAATCAACTTTTCAATGAAGAGGATGAGAAAACATAAATAGGTAAACAGCAATGTTATAGAAATTATCCTTCTATAAAAATGACAAAAAGAGTAACAAAAAGAGTAACAAAAAGAGTAATTCATTCGAATACTACTTTGTCGATGTTTATGAACGTTGAAAACATGGAAAAGATTAACGCATAGCATATAAATAGAATGATGCGTATGAATGTAGGGGGTTTTATTATGTATAGCCAATTAGCGGAAGTATTAAAAAATGAAGATCTAGGAACAGTACTTGTAAATGAACCATTAAAAAATCATACCACTTTAAAAATAGGGGGTCCTGCCGATCTTTATTATGAGCCTAAAGACATTGAAAGTCTTAAAAAAGCTTTAACTTATATTAAAGAAGCTAATGCTCCAATTCGTGCGATTGGGAGAGGATCAAACCTTTTAGTAGCTGACGGAGGCATCGAAGGAGTTGTTATCAAAGTAGGGGAGGGGCTTAACCACCTTGAAAAAAATGATAATAAAATAAAGGTCGGTGGAGGGTACTCCTTGATTACTCTTGCAACTCTAATGTCTCGTGAAGCATTTACCGGTCTTGAATTCGCAGCAGGTATACCTGGATCAGTCGGCGGTGCCGTATTTATGAATGCAGGTGCACATGGATCAGATATGTCAAGAATTCTTGAAAAAGCTTTAATTCTATTTCCTGACGGTGAATTAAAATGGCTTTCAAATGAGGAGCTTCGTTTTTCTTATCGTACATCCGTACTTCAAGAAACAGGCGGAATTTGTGTCGAAGCCGTACTCACCTTAGAAAAAGGTGAAAAAGAAACGATTATGGCAGAGCTTAAAAAGAATAAAGAATACAGAAAAAACACTCAGCCTTGGAATTTTCCATGCTGCGGAAGTGTGTTCCGTAATCCTTTGCCGAACTATGCGGGTCAGCTAATTGAAAAATCAGGACTAAAAGGAACACAAATTGGTGGAGCTCAAGTATCTGAGATGCATGCAAATTTCATCGTAAATACAGGAGATGCCAAAGCGAAAGACGTACTAGATCTAATTAGCTTTATTCAAAAAACAATAAAAGAAAAGCACGATGTTGAACTTGAAACAGAGGTTGAAATCATCGGCCGAAATGATTAGCAAAAAATTGGATAAATAGTGCTGAAATGGGCCATATCCGTGCTATAATACAAAGAACAAGAAAAAATTAACTTTTGACGTTTCAAAACGAACTATTTATTTCGTTTTCTTCTGATAGTTGGACTGTTATCAGTACCTTTAATGAAGACTTGGCGTCTCACTGCCAAGTTCTTTTATTTCTGTCGGCAGTTAATGATTTCTTGTACTATATTTATAAATCGGAGGAAGAGGATGGACAAGGTAAAGGTTGTCAAAATTGAGGACCGAATTCCGAAGCTGAAAGAACACCGTAAACAAAAAGCAAATCGCCGTCTTATATTTTACTTGTCCTTTTTCTTCCTGTTATTGATGGTCGTTGTTTATTTTCAATCTGATTTAAGTCATGTGAAAAAAATTACGGTCACAGGCAACTATTTTGTAACTGATAAAGAAATTTTGAAAAAAAGTAAGGTCTCTACAAAAACTAAATACTTAAATGTCGCAGGAGACGACATTGCTAAAAAGTTAGAAGGCATCGAAGAGATCAGTTCAGTTTCCATTGAAAAAAAGTTTTTTAACCATGTAGTAATCAAGGTTAGCGAATTTCAGCGGGTTGGTTATTTTAGAAAAGAAGATACATATTATCCGATGCTTCAAAATGGTAAGATGTTAGAACCTCTTAAAAAGAGTGAGAGACCTGTTAACGCACCGATTATCGTGAGCTGGGAAGATCCTGAACAGCTTGAAACGATGGCGCAGGAACTCCAAAAGCTTCCTGAGGGAATCATTCATCGAATATCCGAAATAACGCATACACCCGCATCAAATAATTCAAATCAACTAACATTGTTTATGACAGATGGAAACAAAGTTGTTACCTCAATTTCGAAGTTCTCTGAAAGGCTTTCTGCATATCCATCTTTAGTGGATGAGCTGAAGCCTGATGAAAAAGGTACGTTTTATTTAGGAATCAGCACACGCTTTGAAAGTTACAACCGAGCAGTTACGGAGGAAAGTAATGAGCAAAATTAGTGGGAAGCATCTTTTCCTGTCTTTGATCCTTCTAGTTACCGGGTTCATATTATCCTTCTCCTATCAAAGAGCACAGATTGAAAAACAAAACGTTGTTCAAAACAATGAATGGAAAAAAGAAGATTCATTGCGCAGCCAGATTCTTAGTCTTCAAAAAACAAATCGTGAATTAGCAGTTGAACTTAAAGGACTGCAGCAGGATGTTCAGAAAAAAGAAAGCAAACTGGCTAATCAAGAGGAGATATCTTCTAAACTAGTTGAAGATTTAAAAGAGCTCAGAATGGTAGTTGGAAACGTGAAAGTGAAAGGGGAGGGAGTAGAAGTTACTCTCCAAGACTCCTCTTATATCCCGGAAGGGGCGAATCCTAATGATTATATCGTCCATGAAGAACATATAAGGAGTGTTATTGACGAACTGCACGTATCAGGTGCAGAAGCGATTGCGATAAACGGCCAGAGAATTTCTCATGACACCTATATTGCGTGTATCGGACCTGTTGTATCTGTTGATGGAAACCAATATCCTGCACCATTTGTCATTACCGCTATCGGTAATTCTTCGACATTGGAAAAATCTTTAAATCTATATTTAGTCGATAAAATTGTCAATGATGGTGTAGAAGTTAGGGTGGAACAAGAGGGCGCGATTGAGATGGAGCCATTTATTACAGAAGAGGGATGAGTGAGTTGAAAGAAAGACAATTCATGTTCGCAACTATTGCCCTCATTATCGGTGGAATGCTGGCGATCCAATTTGAGACCACAAACAACCCTGTCGTTCGAGACACAAGAGATCTATGGGATTTAAGAGCTGATTTGGAAAAAGAAAAACAGCGTCAGCAGGAGCTTAATGAGGAACTTGAACGTTATAGTGAACTTTTAGATCAGTATCAAGGTGAAGGTAAGGATGAAAAAATCCAGGCAATGGAAAATGCAATGTCAGATTTAAAAAAACAGGCTGGATTAACGACAGTTAGCGGACAAGGAATCGTAATAACGATCGAACCTTTTAATGACGAGCTAATTGGAGTAGATCGCCCTCTGCCGAAAATTGATCCTGATATGCTGAGAAGACTTGTTAATGAATTAAATAGATATGATGCGAAAGAAATCAGTATAGATGGGCAGCGTATCGTATCCAAAACACCGATCCGGGAAGTAAATGGAAACATTTATATAAACAATGAGCCTGTTTCTTCATTTCCTATCGAAATCAAAGTGCTGGCAAAAGACAATGAAAAACTTCATCAAAAAATCATTGCATCACCTGCTGTAGAAGAGTTTATACGAGAAAATTTTCTTGTGGAATCGTCTCCAGCAGCAAAAGTAATTCTACCAGCTTTTGATAAAAGTATGAAAGTGAAGTTTATGAAACCGGCAAAGGAGGAAACTTAAGATGTGGTTACCGGTACTTGGACTATTGTTAGGCCTTCTATTGGGTTTCATGTCTGATATCCGGGTCCCTCCTGAATACTCAAACTATTTATCAATAGCTGTTTTGGCTGCATTAGATACACTATTTGGAGGTATACGTGCACACCTGCAAGGCAGTTTTGAAGATAAAGTGTTCATTACAGGTTTTTTCTTTAATATTTTACTGGCTGCCGGGCTCGCTTATTTAGGAGTACATCTCGGTATTGACCTGTATTTAGCTGCAATTTTTGCGTTTGGTGTAAGGTTGTTTAATAATATTGCTGTTATTCGGCGATTAATTATTTCAAAATGGTCAGATTCACGCAAAAAGGCCTAAAAAATTTGAAAAAACGGTAAAAAAAAAGAGGGATAACCCGTTGTTTGTGGAATTTATTCCATAATTAAGCGAAAATCAAGGAATTTCGTTCATCTAATATGAACGAAGAAGATTTAATGGATGAAAGGTTAGGAGGTGCCACAGAATGAACAGCAATGAAATTTATGTAAGTTTAGACATCGGTACATCCAATATTAAAGTGATCATTGGAGAAATGACCAGTGAATCCTTTAATGTTATTGGTGTTGGCCATGCAAAATCAGCTGGAATCAGAAAAGGTTCCATTGTAGATATTGATGAAACTGTTCGTTCCATAAGAAAGGCCGTTGAGCAGGCAGAAAGAATGTTAGGTATTCCAATTAATGCCGTAATAGTAGGTGTGAAAGGAAACCATATTCAACTTCAGCCTTGTCATGGTGTAGTAGCAGTATCAAGAGAAGACCGTGAAATTGGTGATGATGATATTGCTAGAGTAATAGAGGCAGCTCAGGTAATGTCTGTGCCACCTGAAAGAGAAATTATAGATGTGATTCCTCGACAGTTCATTGTTGATGGAACAGATGAGATTATTGATCCGAGAGGCATGCTGGGTGTTCGCCTTGAGATGGAAGGAACGGTTATTACTGGTTCCAAGACAATCTTACATAATTTATTGCGTTGCGTAGAGCGAGCAGGACTTACAGTGGCGGATATTTGTTTAGAGCCATTGGCTACATCATCTATTGCACTTTCACGAGATGAGATGGAACTTGGAGTGGCATTGATTGATATTGGCGGGGGTTCAACAACGCTTTCCGTTTTTGACCAAGGCACAATGCAGCTTACATCTGTTCTTCCAATCGGCGGAGACTTTATTACAAAAGACATTTCTATTGGATTAAGGACATCGGCTGAGGATGCAGAGAAAATTAAACTAAAACATGGACATTCATTTGTGGATTATGCATCAAAAGATGAGACATTTACCGTTTCACAAATTGGATCTTCACAAGACCAGGAAATCTCTCAATATGAACTTTCTTTAATTATTGAGGCCCGCATGGCTGAAATATTTGAGATGATTGACGATGAATTGCATCAGCGCGGATATTCCGAATTGCCTGGCGGTTTTGTTATAACAGGTGGGGTTGCTGCTATCCCAGGAGTGCTCGAACTCGCTCAAGATATTTTTCAGCAAAATGTAAGAGTTTCATTGCCCGATTATATCGGAGTTAGAGAACCGAAATTTACAGCTGGAGTTGGATTGATTCAATTCACTCACAAAAATATTAAAGTTCAAGGTAAAGAAGTTGCTTCTGCATTAGCTGAAAATGCTGGGGAACCTTTACCAAAGAAGAAACAACAATCCAGCCAAAAGCCGGCTCAAGAAAAACAGCCTGGTGGCATGAAATCAAAAGTCAAAGACTGGTTTGGTTTATTTTTCGAATAACATTAAGGAACTAGTCATTAGGAGGAACGCTCATGTTAGAGTTTGATATGAATATGGATCAATTGGCGACAATTAAAGTTATTGGTGTTGGCGGCGGCGGAAGCAACGCAGTTAACCGAATGATTGAGCATGGTGTACAAGGTGTAGAATTTATTTGTGTTAACACAGATGCTCAAGCACTAAATCTTTCAAAAGCACCTGTAAAAATGCAAATCGGAACAAAACTAACTCGAGGATTAGGCGCAGGCGCAAATCCTGATATCGGAAAGAAAGCTGCAGAAGAAAGCCGTGAGCAGATTGAAGAAGCACTTAGCGGTGCTGACATGGTTTTCGTTACTGCTGGAATGGGCGGCGGTACTGGAACAGGTGCAGCTCCTGTAGTAGCTGAGATTGCTAAAGATCTTGGAGCTCTTACAGTTGGTGTTGTTACTAGACCATTTACATTTGAAGGACGTAAACGTTCTACTCAAGCTGTTGGCGGAATCTCTGTTCTAAAAGAAAAAGTAGATACCCTTATCGTCATTCCAAATGATCGTTTGCTTGAAATCGTTGACAAAAATACGCCAATGTTAGAAGCTTTCCGTGAAGCAGATAACGTTCTTCGCCAAGGTGTACAAGGTATCTCAGATTTGATCGCTGTACCTGGATTAATCAACCTTGACTTTGCAGACGTAAAAACGATCATGACTGAACGTGGATCTGCACTTATGGGTATTGGGGTAGGTACAGGTGAAAACCGTGCCGCTGAAGCAGCTAAAAAAGCGATTTCATCTCCGCTTCTTGAAACTTCTATTGATGGAGCAAAAGGTGTATTGATGAATATTACTGGTGGAGCTAACTTGAGTCTTTATGAAGTTAACGAAGCAGCTGATATTGTTTCTTCTGCATCAGACCCTGAAGTAAACATGATCTTCGGTTCCGTAATTAATGAAGAGCTAAAAGATGAGATTTTAGTAACGGTAATTGCAACTGGTTTTGATGAAACCGAAAAAATGGTGAACAACCAACAGAGAGCTGAGCGTCCAAGAATGCAGCAATCGCCTGCATCTAGCCAATCTCACTCTTCACAAAGCCAATCACAGCCACAGAGCCAGTCTCAAGGGCAACAGCGTGAAGAGAGTCAGTCCGAATCAAGAAGCACTTCTTATTCAAACGCTGATTCAGATACGTTGGATATTCCAACATTCCTGCGTAACCGCAGCCGTAACAGAAGAAGATAATTCGAAAATAAAAGCATGTTCTCTATCTAGAGAGCATGCTTTTTTTTGTTTTAATCAAAATCTTTCCATAAAGGTTCTTTACTAAAAGCTATTTTCGTAATCATTGTTGCATTTGTAAGTAGTCGATTTCCGTTCCAGGTTGCTCGCTTTCCGTGGGGCAGGCGGTGAGCCACATTCGTAACGTTTCACTTTAAGTGTCTCACCTGACCGCCAGTCCCACAGGAGTCTCGCAACTTCCACTCCAATCAACTTCGCCAATGAAGAACTTCAAAATCTTTTTTTGCAACAATCTGTTTGAAAAGAGCCTTAATAAAAAAGCTTTACTAAATAATTGCTTTCTCTTCTAAAGGATTAGCTAAAGAGGAATTCTAAGAAATGCTTCACTGAATAGTTAATTGGAGCGGAGGGTCGAGACTCCTGCAGGATCAGTGGGACAGGTGGGACCGTTCAATGACGCAAAGCGGCGAATGGGCTCACCGCACACCCTGCGGAAAGCGAGCCATGCAGCGGAAATTAACCGCTATCAAAAGCAACAAAGCAAACGTAAAATGTTTTAGATTTTGTCATATTCTTGTCCTTTAAGCGTATATCTAACATATAAGTTTTTTTGACAAAAAAAGAGAAAATAAGAACAATACTTCTCTCATAAACTGACAGACTTTCAAACAACCTATACGTTATACTAATTTCAAAATTAAGAAAGGAGAAAACCAATGACCCTATATTTGGACGTCATTTGGTTTCTTAATTTCTGCATTGATTATGTATTGATTTCTTTAACAGCGTATGTGCTTAAGCGCAATGCATCGAAAACAAGAATCCTTCTTGCTTCACTATTAGCCTCTTGTTATGTGTTTCTAGTGATCTACCCAGAACTTATGTTATTCTCTCAGCCGGTTTTAAAGTTTCTTTTCTCAATCGTGATCATGATTGTCGCATTCGGTTTTAAACGGTTTAAGTTTTTACTAAAGAATATTGCCATGTTTTATTTTGTTTCCTTTGTAACAGGCGGTGGGATTTTTGCTCTTCATTACTTTATGCAAAGTGATGCAGTGATTATGAATGGAGTTATTACAACAAAAAGCACTGGTATGGGTGATCCGATAAGCTGGCTATTTGTTGCTGCTGGTGTACCTGCTCTTATGTTTTTCTCTAAGAGAAGAGTAGATGACATTACTGTGGAAAAAATGGATTCCAACAGTTTTGTCTCTGTGAAGATCTCAATCGGAGAAGTCATTATAACTGCAAATGGACTTATTGATACTGGTAACAAATTATATGATCCTATTTCAAAAATGCCTGTAATGATTCTTGATATGAATATTCATGGGAGTTCTTTCCCCGAAATTATCCAAACTGCGGCTCAGGATGTACTGTCAATGGACACCGGTGAAAACGAGCACCCTTGGCTCAACAGACTTAGAATCGTTCCATACCGGGCTGTGGGACATCAGCAATTTTTAGCTTGTCTAAAACCTGATCACATTGAAATTGAGAAAGATGGAACGTCGGTTGTTTCTCCGCAAAGTTTAATTGGATTAAGCTGGACTGAATTATCTAGTGAAGGTCAATTTGATGCGATTGTGCACCCAAAGATGTACCTGCAACATGTACAAGCGTCTTAGTATGAAGATAAGGTGAAAGGGGAGTTATTATGTTCAATAAGTGGCGTCTTAAATTAACGATGTATTGGTATAAGTTATTATTTAAACTTGGACTAAAGTCTGATGAGATCTATTATATCGGTGGAAATGAAGCATTACCACCGCCGTTAAGCAAAGAAGAAGAAGCAATTTTGCTAGAAAAACTGCCTTCTGGGGACCAAGCAGCTAAATCACTATTAATTGAACGAAACCTTCGCCTTGTTGTTTACATCGCACGCAAATTTGAGAATACAGGAATAAACATAGAAGATTTAATCAGTATTGGAACAATCGGACTTATTAAAGCGGTTAATACGTTTAACCCAGAAAAAAAGATTAAACTTGCCACATATGCCTCAAGATGTATAGAGAATGAAATATTGATGTACTTGCGCAGAAATAATAAAACACGTTCTGAAGTATCTTTTGACGAACCATTAAATGTTGATTGGGATGGAAACGAACTTTTGCTCTCGGATGTTTTAGGTACAGAAGACGATATCATTACGCGGCGTATTGAAGCAAATGTTGATCGCAAGCTTTTATTAAAGGCACTGTTTACACTAAATGATCGGGAAAAACAGATTATGGAACTGCGCTTTGGTTTATCTGGCGGAGAAGAAAAAACGCAAAAAGATGTAGCAGATATGCTCGGAATATCTCAATCCTATATTTCTAGACTCGAAAAAAGAATTATTAAGAGGCTACAAAAAGAATTTAATAAGATGGTTTAGACATTATTCTATATAGGATGTTAAATCATTAGGTGCTTTAGTTAAAATTTACAATTGCATAAATTTCCCTCCGTTCGGTGATACTTAATTTGAAATTAGCTCCCGGCAGGAGGGAAAAGACTTGACAAGAAATAAAGTTGAGATTTGCGGAGTTGACACATCAAAGCTTCCTGTTTTAAAAAATCCAGAGATGCGAATTCTTTTTGATAAGATGCATAAGGGTGACCCTGATGCACGCGAAACTTTGGTTAACGGAAACCTCAGACTCGTTCTGAGTGTAATTCAGCGATTCAACAACCGCGGAGAGCATGTTGATGATTTATTTCAAGTTGGTTGTATTGGACTTATGAAGTCTATCGACAATTTTGATCTAGGTCAGAATGTTAAGTTTTCTACCTATGCAGTGCCAATGATCATCGGTGAAATTCGCCGTTATCTTCGAGACAATAACCCGATTCGAGTTTCAAGAAGCTTAAGGGATATCGCTTATAAAGCACTGCAAGTTCGTGACCAGCTTATGAACAAATTATCTCGGGAACCAACAGCACAACAAATTGCAGAAGCACTTGATGTTCCAAAAGAAGAAGTAGTGTTTGCTCTTGATGCAATCCAAGATCCGGTTTCGCTTTTTGAACCGATCTATAACGATGGTGGAGATCCGATATTCGTAATGGACCAAATCAGTGATGATAAGGCAAAGGATATGCAATGGATTGAAGAAATCGCGTTAAAAGAAGGAATGCGGCGCTTGAACGATAGAGAAAAAATGATTCTTACTATGCGGTTTTTCCAAGGTAAAACACAAATGGAAGTAGCAGATGAAATTGGAATCTCGCAAGCACAAGTTTCAAGGCTCGAAAAAGCAGCAATCTCACAAATGAATAAAAATATTCAAAGCAGCTAAAACCCGTTTTATACGGGTTTTTATTTTTGGTCATAAACATGAAACAGCTTTGTCCTTCATATAATGAAAACAGAAAGGCGGGTTGTGACATGAACAAAATATCAGACTTTCAAGTTAAAGACGTAGTTAATGTGGCAAATGGGAAAAAACTTGGCCATATAGCTGACCTGGAAATCAATCTGAATACCGGAAAGATAGATGCGATCATTATCCCTGGAGCTGGGAAGATGCTTGGTTTTTTTGCAAGAGAAAATGATATTGTGATACCATGGCGGAATATCGTGAAAATCGGTGCGGATGTTATACTGGTCAGACATATGGAAGCAAGCGAATTAAATGAATACGTAAAAGAACCGTTTGATCAAATGAAATAAACGGTTCTTTTTTTCTTTCTCACCAGAAAATGTGTTAAAATAAAGATAAAACTTTCCAGGAGGAGTACATACATATGAACACGTTTAAACAATCTGGAAAGCATCTTGAGATCGTTAAATGGCAAGAACAAAATTCTAAAATTGTTGCAGGTTTTACAACGCGCGAAGGCGGGAATAGTTCAGAGCCCTTTTATTCAATGAACATGGGTTTTCATGTAAATGATAATCCAGACACGGTTCGGAAAAATCGAAAAAAGTTTGCAGAGTCAATCGGATTTCCTGTGGAAAACTGGGTAGGTTCAAAACAAGTTCATCGTGCTAAGATCGTGAAGGTATCTATGAATAAGCGTGGTCACGGGTCCTTAGATTTTGAAACGGCTATACCAGATACTGATGCTCTGTATACGTCAGATGAAGATATCCTATTAACATCTCTATATGCTGATTGTGTACCGCTCTATTTTTATGCGCCCAATGAACAGTTAGTTGGTCTTGCTCATGCTGGCTGGAAAGGAACAGTCGCAAAGATCGGACCAGAAATGGTAAAGATTTGGTGCGAAAAAGAGAATGTAGATGTTAAGACCATTCAGGCTGTAATCGGACCTTCCATTGGAGACTGCTGTTATGAGGTAGATGATAGAGTAATAAATGAAGTGATAATAGCTTTGAATGGAATGGACGATTGTACAATCTTTAAGAAAAATGAATTCGAAAAATATCAATTAAACTTAAAAAGTCTAAATGAAAAGCTACTTCTGCATGCGGGAGTGCTTCAAGAAAACATAATTATTTCTGATATGTGCACGAGTTGTAAGAATGATATCTTTTTTTCACACCGTAAAGACAAGGGTAAAACCGGAAGAATGATGAGTTATATTGGCAGGAAAGGAGATTTATCTGAATTTGGGAATCGCTGAAAATAGAAATCATATTATTAAAGAAATACAAACTGTCTGCGAGAAAAAAAACAGATCTCCAAAGGGCGTTAATTTAATCGCTGTTACGAAATATGTAAGTAACGAAACAACGAAAGAGGCTGTTTTAGCAGGTGTTGAACATATAGGAGAAAATAGAGTCGAAGGCCTTCTGACAAAGAAAGAATTCCTAGATGACTTATCTGTTAAATGGCACTTTATCGGAACTCTGCAAACAAGGAAAGTAAAAGATATTATTGAACATGTGGATTACATTCACTCACTAGATCGATTAAGTTTAGCGAAAGAGATTCAGAAACGGGCAGGAAGAACCATTTCATGTTTTGTACAAGTAAATGTAGCTGAAGAAGACTCTAAACATGGTCTTGCAGTAAACGATGTGCTTCCTTTTGTCGATAAACTAAGAGACTACGATCGTATTACAGTTGCTGGCCTGATGACCATGGCTCCTTTCACGGATGATAAATCTTTAATTAGAAAGGTGTTTTCAACATTGAAGCAGCTTCAATTGGAGATACAGGAAAAAGAAATGCCGCACGCTCCTTGCACAGAGCTATCAATGGGAATGTCAAACGATTATTTAATTGCCGTTGAAGAAGGAGCAACTTTTATTCGAATTGGGACGAACTTAGTGGGAAAAGAATTTTAGGAGGTGGAATAAATGGGAATTAAAACGAAATTCAAGCGCTTTTTTGATCTTGAGACCGATTATGAGTATGAAAACGAGTATGAAGATGACTCAGTAGCTGAAGAAGAAGAGATTACACCTTCTCATACGAAAAAAGGGAAGCCGAACGTTGTAAGTCTTCAAAGCATTCAGCAACAGGTTAAAGTTGTTCTAGTAGAGCCTCGTGTTTATGCGGAAGCTCAAGACATTGCTGATCAATTAAAAAATCGAAGAGCAGTTGTTATGAATTTGCAAAGAATTCCGCATGATCAAGCAAAGCGAATCGTAGACTTTTTATCAGGAACTGTTTATGCGATTGGTGGGGATATTCAAAAGCTAGGACCAAACACATTTTTGTGCACACCAGAAAATGTTGATGTATCCGGTACAATTTCAGAAATGATGGACGAAGATTAAATCAGGCAGGTGAAGATTATTGAACATGATTTATGCAATTGAAGATGTAGTACTAACACTTATTCAAATCTACTATTACATGATAATAGGATACATACTTTTATCTTGGTTTCCAAATGCTCGTGAGTCATCAATTGGCCAAGTTATTGCAAGGCTTGTGGAACCATATTTATCTCCGTTCCGAAAGATTATTCCGCCGCTTGGCATGATTGACCTTTCGCCTATCGTAGCTTTAATGGCGCTGCACTTTGCCCGTTTTGGAGTAAGTGCGATAGCAGACATGATCGCTCGTTCGCTATAAGGCTGCCGTATGAGTATTTACCAGCATTATAGACCAGAAGAACATGAGTTTGTTGATCGTGTATTAAATTGGAAGTCAGAAGTGACAGAGCGATACAGCCCAAAGCTGACTGATTTCCTAGATCCGCGTGAACAAGAAATTATTAAAACGATCGTTGGTCATGATACGGATGTTCGCCTCTCTTTATGGGGAGGCTCTTCTTTTTCTGAACGAAAACGTGCGTTTTTGTATCCAGATTATATGGAAGCTAAAAACGAAGACTTCCAAATGGTTTGTTATGACATTGAGTATCCCTCAAAGTTTTCTTCCATTGAACATAGAGACGTTCTAGGTGCGTTAATGAACATCGGTGTAAAACGAGGAAAGTATGGCGATATTTTAATTTCAGGGGACAACGTTCAGTTTATATGTGCTGCTGAGATTGCAGGATTCATTGAACTCAATTTAACAAAGATAGGAAAAACAGGTGTAAAGCTTCTTCCTATCAAAGAAAACGAATTAATTGAATCGAAAACAGAATATGACGAAAGAAACGGTACTGTATCATCACTGCGTCTTGACGTCATCGTGGCGGAAATATATAACTTGTCACGTGCAAAAGCGTCTCCATTCATTCAGCAAGGACGTGTGAAATTGAACCATAAAGTTACTGAACAAGTGGCAGCTGAAGTTATGGAGGGAGACGAGCTTTCAGTACGAGGATTTGGCAGAAGCAAGCTGATTGCAATAGAAGGAACGACAAAAAAAGAAAAATGGCGTATTCGTTATGGATTATTAAAATAAATTCCCGCTAAAGAAGGAATTTTAGAAAATTTGTCGAAATTAGGTAAAAAATAATGCATCTATGGAGGTGGCCGTTGTGCCTTTAACACCATTGGATATCCACAACAAGGAATTCACAAGAGGTTTCAGAGGGTATAGTGAAGATGAGGTTAATGACTTTTTAGATCAAGTCATTAAAGATTATGAAGCAGTGATTCGTGAAAAGAAGGAATTAGAGGAAACGGTTGCAAATCTTGAAGAAAAAATTTCTTATTTTAAAAACATTGAGGAAACTCTAAATAAGTCGATTTTAATTGCTCAAGAAACAGGTGAAGAAGTAAAAAGAACAGCGACAAAAGAAGCGCGCTTAATTGTTAAAGAAGCAGAAAAGAACGCTGACAGAATCATTAATGAATCACTGTCAAAATCCAGAAAGATTTCAATGGAGATTGATGAACTGAAAAAACAGTCATCCGTTTACCGTACGCGATTCAGAATGCTGATTGAAGCACAGCTTGAGATGTTGAAGAATGATGACTGGGATTCTTTAAATGCTCCTGAAAATCTTGAGAGCTACGAACTTCAGGAAGTAAAGACGGAAGCTTGACATTCATTAAAAAAATCGCATATACTTTTCTAAGATTAATATGTGACGAAGACGGGGACAGTAAAATACTTTCTTTCTATTAAAGCGAACTGGGAAATGGTGCAAGCCTGGTATAGTGAAGTATTTGAAGATCACCCCTGAGTTCTTGGACTGAAATATTTGCAGTAAGTTCAAGCGCCTCATCCACGCTACGGATGACTAAGCGGGTTTTGTGATTATATCATGAACCTATTAGGGTGGTACCGCGGGTTAACCTTCTCGTCCCTACTGTTCGTTCAGTAGGGCTGAGAAGGTTTTTTCGTTTTCCGTGCAGTTACTAGAAAACCAAGTCATCTGTCACGTTTTATCGTAATGAAGGAGGAAAAATGATGAATTATAAAGACACGCTACTAATGCCAAAAACAGAGTTTCCGATGCGTGGAAATCTTCCGCAAAGAGAACCTGTTGTACAGGAAAAGTGGAAAGAACTAAACATTTATGAAATGGTGCTTGAAAATACAAAGGATTTGCCGCCGTTTATCTTACATGACGGACCTCCGTATGCGAATGGCGATATCCATATCGGGCATGCTGAAAACAAAATCCTAAAAGATATCATTGTTCGTTTCAAATCCATGACTGGTCATTATGCACCATATGTTCCTGGCTGGGATACACACGGATTGCCAATTGAAACGGCACTTACAAAAAGCGGGAAAGTAAAACGCAAAGAGCTGACTGTTGCAGAATTTCGTAAGCTTTGTGAAGAATATGCTCTTAAACAAGTTGATCATCAGCGTGAACAGTTTAAACGTCTAGGCGTTCGCGGTGACTGGGAAAACCCTTATATCACACTTGATAAAGGCTATGAAGCAAGACAGATTGAAGTATTCGGCGAGATGGCGAAGAGAGACTTGATCTACAAAGGGCTAAAGCCTGTTTATTGGTCACCATCATCAGAGTCTGCATTGGCAGAGGCGGAAATTGAATATCAAGATAAGCGTTCAGCTTCTATCTATGTAGCTTTTGATTTGAAAGATGGTAAAGGAGTTTTAGATACAGATGAAAAACTCGTAATCTGGACTACAACGCCATGGACGATTCCAGCAAACTTAGGAATCTCCGTTCACCCTGAGTTGGATTATGTTTCTGTTCAAACTGAGAATGGTAAATATGTTGTTGCGGAAGCACTTTTAGAATCTCTTACAAAAGAATTCGAATGGGAACAGGCTGAAGTTGTTAAACGTTTCAAAGGTGCGGAAATTGAAAATGCCGTAGCAAGCCACCCGTTATATGGACGTGATTCACTTGTAATGCTTGGTGATCATGTTACAACGGACGCAGGAACAGGCTGTGTTCATACAGCTCCTGGACACGGGGAAGATGATTTTCTAGTAGGTAAGCGCTACGGTCTTGAAGTGTTGTGCCCTGTTGATGACAGAGGTGTAATGACAAAAGAAGCTCCTGGATTCGAAGGTCTATTTTACGATGAGGCAAATAAACCGATTACCGAACAATTACAAGAAAAAGGTGCTTTGTTAAAGCTTTCATTTATCACACACTCGTATCCGCATGACTGGAGAACAAAAAAGCCGGTAATCTTCCGTGCAACTGCACAGTGGTTTGCGTCCATTAAAGGTATCCGTGAAGATATGCTTCGCGCGATCGAAGAAGTGAACTGGGTTCCTACTTGGGGTGAGACACGTCTTCACAACATGATTAAGGACCGTGAAGATTGGTGTATTTCCCGTCAAAGAGCATGGGGTGTTCCAATCCCTGTATTCTATGGTGAAGATGGAGAAGCAATCCTTACTGAAGAAACGATTGCTCATGTTGTAGAATTGTTTAGAGAACACGGTTCAAATGTTTGGTTTGAAAGAGAAGCGAAAGATTTGCTGCCTGAAGGGTTTACATCTCCTCACAGTCCGAACGGCCGTTTCTCAAAAGAAACAGATATTATGGATGTATGGTTTGATTCTGGAACATCACATTGGGGTGTGCTAGAAGAGAGAGAAAACTTAGTTCGGCCTGCAGACCTTTATCTTGAAGGATCTGACCAATACCGTGGATGGTTTAATTCATCGCTTTCGACATCAGTTGCGATCACTGGAAAAGCTCCTTATAAAGCAGTTCTTAGCCATGGATTCGTTTTAGATGGTGAAGGACGTAAGATGAGTAAATCAATTGGCAATACGCTTGATCCGATAAAGGTTATGAAGCAGCTTGGAGCAGACATCATTCGTCTATGGGTATCTTCAGTAGACTATCAATCAGATGTGCGTGTATCCGATGACATCTTAAAACAAGTGGCAGAAGTATACCGTAAGATCAGAAACACACTTCGTTTCTTATTGGGTAACCTTCATGGTTTCGATCCAAAGCAGCATTCTGTTGCATTTGATGAAATGCCGGATCTTGAAAAGTACATGATGGTTAAGCTTGATAAAGTTGTAGCCAAAGTAAAAAAGGCATATGAAGAATATCAATTTATTACGGTATACAATACAATTCATAATTTCTGTACGATCGAGTTAAGTTCTTTCTATTTGGATATGGCAAAAGATACGCTTTATATCCAAGCTGAAGATGATCATAAACGCAGAAGTATCCAAACGGTGCTTTACGAAACGTTAATGGCACTAACAAAACTTTCTGCTCCAGTACTTTCTCACACAGCTGACGAAGTATGGGAGTACATTCCAGGTGCAGAAGAAGCAAGTGTTCAATTAACAACGATGCCAGAAGTGAAAAACTATCAAGGTACAGAACAGCTTGAAAAAGACTGGGATGTATTTATGGATGTACGTGACGAAGTGTTAAAAGCATTAGAAGAAGCGAGAAGCCAAAAAACGATCGGCAAATCACTTACTGCTTCAATCACTCTTTATCCTACCGAAGCGTTAAAACCATGGCTTGAGTCGGTAGAAGACTTGAATAAGCTCTTTATCGTTTCTAAAGCTGTAGTTGGAGGAGTGAAAACTGAAGCTCCTGAATCTGCAGGACAGTATGACCATGTTGCTGTTTCTGTAACTTCTGCTGAAGGTGAAACATGTGAACGCTGCTGGGTTGTTTCTGAAGATGTAGGTAAGAATGAGAGCCATCCTACACTTTGTGCAAGCTGTGCAGATATCGTTGAAAAGCATTACGCTTAAAAGCTGTTTTTCGTATTCAGTGCCGTTCTTTGGAAGTGGTTGATTTCCGTTTCAGATGTTCGCTTTCCGCGGGGCAGGCGGTGAGCCCCTTGCCGCTTCGCGCCCTTAAGGGTCTCACCTGACCGCTTGTCCCGCAGGAGTCTCGCATCTTACACTCCAATCAACTTGCCAAGGTAGCGATTAGTTAGAATCAGCCAATTGCAACAACTCTTTGGAAAATAAAAAATTTAAAAGAAAATCCCGCGATTTGCGGGATTTTTTCTTGTGGTGGAGTACTTCATTGGTGACATGCACAAATTAAATTGTAGAACGTCCGATGGCTGTGCTACAATTCATAAAGACATTAATTTCTGTATCGGAGGAGTTCTATTGTTTTATTATCTTGTAGCTTTGTTAATCTTGGCAGTAGACCAGGTGACAAAGTGGGTAATCGTAAAGAAAATGGAATATGGAGAGTCTATTCCTGTTATTGATCAAGTATTCTACATAACCTCTCACCGAAACAGGGGAGCAGCTTTCGGTATTCTGCAAGATCAGCGATACTTTTTTATCATTATTACGGTCATCGTTGTTGGGGTAGTGGTTTATTATCTGCAAAAGCACGCACACGATAAATTGCTTAAAACAGCACTCGCTCTAGTATTAGGTGGAGCTGTTGGGAATTTTATCGATCGTTTGCTTCGCGGTGAAGTTGTTGATTTTCTAAATGTTTATATTGGAAGCTATGATTTCCCTATATTTAATGTTGCGGACAGCGCGCTCGTTGTGGGTGTAGGTCTTATTTTTATTCAAAGTTTTATGGAAAGCAAAAAGAAGGAGACAGAAAATGAATAAATTCGAGTATACGGTAACTCCTGAACAAGCAGGAAACCGTATTGATAAGGTTTTGTCTGAGGTTCAGGACGATTGGTCCCGTTCACAAATTCAAAACTGGATCAAAGACAAAATTGTGTTATTGAGTAACAGTCCTGTAAAGTCTAACTATAAATGTGCAGCTGGCGATGTGATTGAAATTGAAATCCCGGAACCAGAAGTGCTTGATGCTGTTCCAGAAGAGATGAATCTTGATATCGTATACGAAGATTCAGATGTACTTGTTGTAAATAAACCCCGTGGGATGGTCGTCCACCCAGCTCCAGGGCATTACAGCGGAACACTAGTGAACGGTCTTATGGCTCACTGTAAAGATCTATCTGGAATCAATGGTGTGTTGCGTCCTGGGATTGTCCACCGTATTGATAAAGATACGTCAGGATTATTAATGGTCGCTAAGAATGACATGGCTCACGAATCTCTTGTTAACCAGCTTAAAGCGAAAACAACAACTCGTGTTTATAAAGCGATTGTTCATGGAGTTATGCCGCACGATCAAGGTACGATCGATGCTCCGATCGGAAGAGATAAGAGTGATCGTCAAAAAATGACGGTTACAGATGAAAACAGCCGTGACGCTGTTACGCATTTTAATGTTATTAAACGATTTGCAAATTATACGTTTGTTGAGTGTCAGTTAGAAACAGGTAGAACACACCAAATCCGTGTTCACATGAAGTATATTGGGTTCCCTCTAGCTGGTGACCCGAAGTATGGTCCTTCAAAGACGCTTACAATTGATGGCCAGGCACTTCATGCAGAAACACTTGGTTTTGAACATCCGCGAACAGGCGAATATATGGAGTTTAAACGTGAAATTCCAGCTGATATGAATGATCTTTTAGATTTATTAGAGAAAAGAAGTTGACAATCAACTAGGAGTTTGTCATAATCAATGTAACTTAAATAGTCCTTTAACTTTAGTCCCGTGAGGCTGAGAAGGAAACGTTATTAATGAGAATCCAACAGGGATTACTCTATCCTCTCGTCATGCGTGACGGGAGGATTTTTTTTTGAAAGATAACGGTTAAAGGCACCGAGTTTTAAAAGGAGGGTATGTTATGTCAAAGACAGTATTAATGGATGACCAAGCAATCAGAAGAGCATTGACTCGAATTGCGCATGAGATCATTGAGCGGAATAAAGGAGTCAAAGACATCGTATTAGCTGGCATAAAGACCCGAGGTGAATTTCTTGCAAAACGCCTTGCTGAGCGTATCGAACAGATCGAGGGAAATGCCGTGTCAGTAGGTGTAATTGATATCACATTATACAGAGACGATCTTAAGATCAAAACGGATGATTCTGAACCTGAAGTGAAAGGAACTGACATTCCGGTCGAAGTTTCTGACAAAAAGATTATCTTGGTGGATGATGTTCTATATACAGGAAGAACAGTTAGAGCAGGTATGGATGCCATCATGGATCTTGGACGAGCCTCGAATATACAGCTTGCAGTCCTTATCGACAGAGGTCATAGAGAATTGCCGATACGAGCTGATTATGTAGGAAAAAATGTTCCAACATCAAGCGAAGAAATTATATCAGCCTCTTTAATAGAAGTTGATGGCTTTGATGAAGTATCGATCTCAACAAACAAATAAAGTCCCTTTAAATTCAGTCCAGAGAGGCTGGCAAGGGAGGTATAAATCATGTGCTCACAATGTTCTTAGTGTGCACATGTGCCTCCGCGGCCTCTTTTGCTAAAAAGCAGAAGAGGTTTTTTATTGCAGAAAAGAGCGTCTTATACACAGGAGGTATTTCTAAATGAAAAACAACACAAAAGCAATTTTAGATGTAAATGAAAAACCGTCACCGGTTCAATGGCTGACACTAAGCTTACAGCACTTATTTGCAATGTTCGGCGCAACGGTATTGGTACCGTTCTTAGTTGGACTGCATCCTGGAGTGGCACTCGTATCAAGCGGACTTGCAACAATCGCATATCTATTGGTAACAAAAGGCCAGATTCCCGCTTACCTTGGATCAAGCTTTGCTTTTATCACACCGATCTTGACGGTTAAAGCTTTTGGCGGACCTGAAGCAGCAATGCTAGGAAGTTTTCTAGCGGGACTAGTATATGGGGTAGTCGCACTTTTAATAAAAGGCTTTGGCTTTAAATGGCTGATGAGAGTGCTGCCGCCGGTTGTCGTTGGTCCTGTCATTATCGTAATCGGATTAGGGCTGGCAAATGTAGCAGTAGGAATGGCGATGAACGACCCTGAAACACAGAAGTATAGCTTAAATCACTTTACGGTAGCACTTTTCACACTTGGCATTACAATCATATGCTCGATTTTCTTTAGAGGAATCTTAGGAATTATACCAATCTTAATCGGAATTATCGCAGGTTTTAGCTTTGCTTACTTCAGAGGTATTGTAGATTTTACGAAAGTGGCAGAAGCAAAATGGATTCAAGCACCAGACTTCTTCGTACCTTTTGTAAACTATACTCCAGACTTCTCATGGAGTATTGCTATGATCATGATGCCGGTTGCTGCGGTAACCATTGCAGAACACATCGGACATCAGCTCGTTCTATCTAAAGTAGTTGGCCGAAACTTTATTGAAAAACCAGGCCTTCATCGCTCGATTTTAGGCGATGGAATGGGAGTGGTTATCGGTTCTTTGATCGGCGGACCGCCTGTAACAACTTACGGTGAAAACATCGGAGTGTTAGCAATAACTCGAGTTTACTCAGTTTTCGTAATAGGAGGAGCTGCTGTGACAGCGATCCTGTTCGGATTCTCTGGGAAAGTTACAGCACTGATCAGCACAATTCCAACAGCGGTAATGGGTGGAGTTTCCATTCTCTTGTTCGGAATCATCGCTTCATCAGGATTAAGAATGCTTGTAGATAATAATATAGACTTTGGAAACAAAAGAAACTTGATTATCTCATCTGTAATCTTAGTAACCGGAATTGGCGGAGCAGCTCTTAAGATCAATGCAAACTTTGAGATTGCTGGAATGGCTTTAGCAACACTGATCGGAATTGTTCTAAACTTGGTGCTGCCAGGAAGAGAAAACGAAAAAGATCTAATCAACAAAATGTTTAAAACAGATGGAAACGACACAGCTGCATAATACACCTTTTAAATAAGTACGAGAGACTTAAAAGGGTGACGACTTAAGAGGAACGGTTTTCTTCTTCTGTTAAGAGCACCCTGAAAAAACTTTCAGGGTGCTATTTTTATGTCAAAAGGAGAGTTTAGAATGAATCATTTGCTGTCAATGAACGAGCTGTCTATCGAAGACATTCAATACATTTTAAACAAAGCAGAAGAATTTAAAAGCGGAAAGCAAGATAAAATCTTCAACGATAAGATGATCGCGAATTTATTTTTTGAGCCAAGTACAAGAACAAGGTTCAGCTTTGAAGCTGCAGAACACAGACTTGGCATGAAACCTTTAAACGTGGAAGTTAACGGTTCTTCCGTTCAAAAAGGAGAAACGCTCTACGACACGTTAAGAACGCTGGAGGAAATAGGAGTAGAAGCATTTGTTATCAGACATCCTGAAGACCGCTATTTCGATGGCTTAGCTGAAAAAATAAATGTTCCTATCATCAACGCAGGTGATGGCTGCGGAAATCATCCAACTCAATCTCTTTTAGATCTACTAACGATTCAACAAGAGTTTATCGTTTTGCAAGGATTAACAGTCGTTATTGTAGGTGACATCCTGCACAGCAGGGTGGCACGCTCAAACGCAGAGGTACTTCGAAAAATGGGTGCGAAAGTCATGTTCTCAGGTCCTGAAGAATGGTTTGTTGATGAGTGGAAAGAAGACTTTGTTCCGATGGATGAAGCAGTAGAAGCAGCAGATGCTTTAATGATGCTCAGAATACAGCATGAAAGACATAGCAGTTCCATGCTGCTAACAAAAGAAGAGTATCATCAACAATATGGTCTAACGCTGGAACGAGAAAAGAGGATGAAGTCTCACAGTATAATCATGCACCCTGCCCCGGTTAATAGAGGGATTGAAATTGCAGATGAGCTTGTAGAGTGTGAACGCTCGAGAATCTTTCAACAAGTACAAAACGGGGTTTTTATTCGGATGGCAGTTTTGAAATGGGCTTTAACAACAAATCAGGAGGCGGTAGATCATGGGTTACTTATTAAAAAACGCTAACATTTTAGATGGAAGCAATAACTTTATTCATACAGATATTTTAATCGAAAATAACATGATTAAAAAAATTGAAAAAGACATTCCTTTAGAGGAACACCAAGTGCTAGAAGCAGAGGGGAAACTTGTTACTCCAGGATTTGTAGATCTTCATGTTCACTTAAGAGAGCCTGGCGGTGAGCATAAAGAGACGATTGCATCTGGAACGAAAGCAGCTGTTAAAGGCGGCTATACAACTCTTGCGGCAATGCCGAACACGCGCCCTGTACCAGACAGTGCTGAGACTTTAGAACTTGTTCAGCAAAAAATTAAGCAGACAGCAAGCTGCAGAGTATTGCCTTACGCTTCGATCACAACGAGACAAATCGGCAGTGAATTAACAGATTTTGAAACACTTTTAAAAGGCGGGGCATTTGCTTTTACGGATGATGGAGTAGGCGTACAATCAGCTGGAATGATGCTGAAAGCGATGAAACAGGCGAGCCGGCTTGGAGCAGTAATCGTGGCACATTGTGAAGACAATTCCCTTCTTCCTAAAGGAGGAGCTTTTCATGAAGGTGAGTTTGCTAAAAAAGAAAATTTGCCGGGAATTCCTTCAGTCAGTGAATCTGTTCACATCGCACGTGATGTACTGCTCGCTGAAGCAGCAGAGGCAAGATACCATGTTTGCCACGTGAGTACAAAAGAATCTGTACGCGTAATAAAAGATGCTAAGCGCGCTGGAATAAAAGTGACAGCGGAAGTTACACCGCATCACTTAATCTTAAGTGACAAAGACATAAAGGCAAACGATACACATTATAAGATGAATCCGCCGCTAAGAAGTGAAGCCGATCGAGAAGCGTTAATCCAAGGATTAAAAGAAGGCACACTAGACTTTATCGCAACAGATCATGCGCCGCATAGTGCAGAAGAGAAAAGCCAGAATGTTGAACTTGCACCTTTTGGAATTGTAGGTCTTGAAACAGCTTTTCCTCTCCTTTACACAGAGCTTGTCGTAAAAGAGAAGTTATTCACGCTGCAGGAGCTAGTTGATAACATGACGAAAAAACCGGCAAAAAGTTTTGACCTACCTTATGGATCACTTAAAGAAGGCGCACTTGCTGATATAACAATTTTAGATTTAGAAAAAGAAGAAGCGATCAACGCTGGTGAGTTCGTATCAAAAGGGAAAAATACACCGTTTGACGGCTGGATCTGCAAAGGATGGCCGGTTGCAACAATTTTTGATGGAAAGCTTGTTTATCACAGAGAGGAGAGCTTAGTATGAAACGCTACTTAATTTTAGAGGATGGAACAATTTTTAACGGATTGGCATTTGGTTCACAGCGTGAATCAAGCGGGGAAGTAGTATTTACGACAAGTATGACAGGATATCAGGAAGTAATGACAGATCCTTCTTATTGTGATCAAATCATCTGCTTTACGTATCCGCTAGTGGGCAACTACGGAATCAACCGTTCTGATTATGAGTCTATTCATCCGGCTACAAGCGGAATCATCGTAAACGAACATGCTGAGTTCCCAAATCACCATGAAGGGATGCAGTCATTAAGCAGCTGGCTGACGGCTAAGGATATTCCTGGACTGTATGGAATTGATACACGTAAGTTAACGAGAAAGATCCGTCAGTTTGGTACATTAAAAGGGAAAATGACGAATTCCATTGAAAATGCTGAAGAGATTATTAACGAATTGAACAGAACAGGATTAACAACTGATCAAGTGAAAAAAGTATCTACAAAATCTCCTTACCACTTGCCAAACAGCGGATATCGAGTTGTAGTTGTAGACTTTGGTGTGAAAAGCGGAATGCTGAGAGAACTTTCGAGACGTTTATGTGATGTAATCGTTGTACCTTACAACACAACGGCGGCTGATATTATCCGCCTGCAGCCTGACGGTGTTTTACTCAGCAACGGCCCTGGAGATCCAAAAGATGTACACTCAGGCATTACAATGATTCAAGAGCTTTTAAAGAACAACGTTCCGATCTTAGGAATCTGCTTGGGGCATCAACTTCTAGCTCTTGCTTCGGGCGCTGATACAGAAAAGCTGAAATTCGGACACAGAGGATCTAACCACCCAGTCAAAGATCTTGCAACTGGAAAAATAGCACTAACTTCTCAAAATCACGGATACGCGGTAAACGAAAGTTCGTTATTAAACACAGATTTAGTACTTACACATCAAGCAGTAAACGATGGAACAGTAGAAGGCTTGAAACATAAAGAAAAGCCGGCCTTTTCCATCCAATATCACCCAGAGGCATCACCAGGACCACAAGATTCAAATCCGATTTTTGATGATTTCATGAACATGATAAAAACAACTAAGAAAGAAGGTTTGATGCAATATGCCTAAACGTCAAGATATCCGAAAAATTCTAGTAATAGGTTCTGGACCAATCGTAATTGGACAAGCTGCTGAATTTGATTATGCAGGTACACAAGCTTGCCAAGCTTTAAAAGAAGAAGGATATGAAGTTGTTCTAGTTAACTCAAACCCAGCAACAATCATGACAGATCCCAATATGGCCGATAAGGTTTACATCGAACCCCTAACACTCGAGTTTGTTTCTCGAATCATCCGTCAAGAGCGGCCCGATGGCCTTCTGGCCACACTTGGCGGACAAACAGGTCTTAACATGGCAGTAGAGCTTTTTAATTCAGGGATTCTCGAGGAATACAACGTAGAGCTATTAGGAACAAAGCTTCCCTCGATTCAACAAGCGGAAGACCGTGACTTGTTCAGAAATTTAATGAGAGAGTTGAACGAGCCAGTACCTGAGAGTGCAATCGTTCACAACATGGAAGAAGCAAGAGCATTTGTTGAAGAAAATGGTTACCCTGTTATCATTCGTCCTGCCTTTACGCTCGGAGGAACAGGCGGCGGTATTGTAACAAACGAAGAAGAGTTTTTAGAAATTACGCCATCTGGTCTGCATGCAAGTCCGGTTGGACAAGTATTGATCGAGAAAAGCATCGCTGGATTCAAGGAAATCGAATATGAAGTAATGAGAGATAAAAACGACACGGCGATCGTCGTATGTAACATGGAAAACATTGATCCAGTCGGTATCCATACAGGTGATTCAATTGTAGTAGCACCGAGTCAGACATTAACAGATAGAGATTATCAGCTTTTACGAAACGCATCATTAAAAATTATAAGAGCCTTAAAAATTGAAGGAGGCTGTAACGTACAGCTCGCCCTAGACCCAGAAAGCGCGCAATACTATGTGATTGAAGTAAATCCGCGTGTAAGCCGTTCATCTGCACTAGCTTCAAAAGCGACAGGATACCCGATCGCAAAATTAGCAGCAAAGATTGCAGTAGGCTACACACTAGATGAAATTAAAAACCCAGTAACAGGTACAACGTATGCTTGTTTTGAACCTGCACTTGACTATATTGTTTCAAAGATTCCTAGATGGCCATTTGACAAGTTTGAAGGAGCGAACCGTAAACTTGGTACACAGATGAAAGCAACTGGAGAAGTTATGGCAATCGGACGCAACTTTGAAGAATCTCTTTTAAAAGCTGTGCGGTCGCTTGAAATATCTGCTTTCCATCTAGATGTAAAAGAAAAAAATCTAACTAAATCAGAAGTTGAAGAAAAGATCCTGCGAGCAGATGATGAAAGACTTTTCTATATCGCAGAAGCTTTTAGAATGGGTATTTCAGTAGAAGAAATTCATGAATGGACGAAGATTGATCTGTTCTTCTTAGAAAAACTTTACGGAATCATCTTATTAGAAAAGCGTGTGAAAGAGCGTAAGAAGGATGCTGTTATCTTAAAGAAAGCAAAAGAAAAAGGATTCAGCGACCGATGGATTGCAGAAGCTTGGGAGATGGATGAATACGAGCTTTATCAATTCAGACTGAACGAAAGAATCAAACCAGTGTTCAAGATGGTCGATACGTGTGCAGCTGAGTTCGAATCGGCAACACCTTACTACTACGGAACATACGGTGAAGAAGATGAATCCATTATTACGGATAAAAAGAGTGTTGTTGTACTTGGATCGGGACCAATCAGAATCGGACAGGGTATTGAATTTGATTACGCTACAGTTCACACGGTTTGGGCGATTCAAGAAGCAGGATATGAAGCAATCATTATAAACAATAACCCAGAAACGGTTTCTACTGACTTCAGTATGTCAGACAAGCTTTATTTTGAACCACTGACGGTAGAAGACGTTATGCATGTCATTGAACATGAAAAGCCAGAAGGAGTCATCGTTCAGTTTGGAGGACAGACAGCCATCAATCTTTCTGAAGAGCTTGAAAGAAGAGGAATTACGATTCTTGGAACATCCCTTGACAGCATGGATTTAGCTGAAGACAGAGAGCGTTTTGAAAAAGTGATGCAGCAGCTTAACATCCCGCAGCCAGCAGGAAAAACAGCATTCTCTGTAACGGACGCTGTAACGATCGCAAATTCAATCGGTTATCCTGTTCTTGTTCGTCCATCTTATGTGTTAGGTGGAAGAGCGATGGAAATCGTGTACCAAGAAAGCGAACTTCTTCAATACATGGAGAACGCAGCGAGAGTAAATCCTGATCATCCGGTATTGGTTGACAGATACCTTGAAGGTAAAGAGATTGAAGTAGATGCGATTTCAGACGGAAAAGATGTGTTCATCCCAGGAATGATGGAGCATATTGAACGCGCGGGTGTTCACTCAGGTGACTCAATCGCGGTTTATCCTCCGCAAACATTGCCTGAAAGTATCAAACAAAAGATTATCGACAGAACCATCTCAATCGCAAAAGGATTAAAAATCATCGGATTGTTAAACATCCAGTTCGTATGGCACAAAGAGGAAGTATATGTGCTTGAAGTGAATCCGCGCTCAAGCCGAACAGTGCCGTTCCTAAGCAAGATAACGGGGGTTCCGATGGCAAACGTAGCTACCAAAGTTATTTTAGGTGAGAGCTTACAACGTCAAGGTTATGAAACGGGCTACCAGAAGGAAGCGGATGAGGTTTCGGTAAAAGTACCAGTGTTCTCCTTCGCTAAACTTCGCCGCGTAGATACGTATTTAGGACCTGAGATGAAGTCAACTGGGGAAGTAATGGGAAGAGATAAGAATCTTCAAAAAGCCCTTTACAAAGGTCTTATCGCCTCTGGCATGAAGATTCCTGCATATGGAACAGTACTCTTTACTGTCGCGGATAAAGATAAAGAAGAAGCACTTCATATGGTGAAGAGATTCTACGAGATCGGCTACTCGATCATGGCAACAGAAGGAACAGCAAGCATTATCGAAAAAGAAGGCATTCCAGTTGATGTAGTTGGAAAGATTGGTTCTGAAGGAAGAAACCTGCTTGAAGTGATTCGAAAAGGTGAAGCGCAATTTGTTGTAAACACATTGACTAAAGGAAAGCTGCCAGCTAGAGATGGTTTTAGAATCCGAAGAGAATGTGCCGAAAATGGAGTAGTGTGTCTGACAAACCTGGATACTTCTGTCGCTCTTTTAGAAGTACTAGAATCCATTTCGTTCTCAAGCCATGCCCTATCTTCTTTCACTAAAAAAGAAAAGGTGCTCGTATGATGAAACATTTGTTAAAGGTTACGTCGAATACGGAGATTGCACGAAACATATTTGAAATGAAATTGACTGGCCCTGGTGTAGGAAGTATGACTGCACCTGGTCAGTTTCTCCATGTCAGTGTTGGAAATCATACTTCTAAACTATTGCGCCGTCCTCTCTCCATCTGTGATGTAGATTTTGAAAGAGAAGAAGTAACTTTGTTATATCGAGCGCAAGGCGATGGCACGAAACAGATTAGCGAAAAACAAACCGGTGAAGTAGTGGATGTTCTGGGTCCGCTTGGAAACGGATTTGATATGGATGAAGTGGATGTAAAAAGAAGTGCACTCCTAATAGGTGGAGGAATTGGTGTACCGCCGCTTTACTACCTTGGAAAACAGCTTAAAAATGCTGGAGTTGAAGTTACCTTCATCTTAGGTTATCAATCTTTTGAAGATAGCTTTTATGTAGATAAGTTTAAAGAAATCGGTGAAACGATTGTAACGACGGTAGATGGTTCTCTTGGTATAAAAGGATTTGTTACAGATGCGATGGAAAGATGCATGGAAGAGGCGCCTGTTATTTACTCTGTTGGCCCAGCAGTAATGCTAAAAGCTGTGGAAGATAGAGCTGGGAGCCTAGACGGATATCTTTCTTTAGAAGAACGAATGGGCTGTGGCATCGGAGCGTGTTTTGCATGTGTATGTCCGACCGAAACAAGGAAATCAGGTTACGTAAAAATTTGCAGCGACGGACCAGTATTCAAGATGGGGGAGGTTGTTTTATGAGTCGGCTAAGTGTTTCATTGCCAGGATTAAATATGAAGAACCCCATTCTGCCTGCATCAGGTTGTTTTGGATTTGGAAAAGAATATGCAAAATGGTATGACTTAAGCCTTCTTGGCGGTATTACGATTAAAGCAGCTACGCTTGAGGGGCGTTTCGGAAACCCGACACCCCGAGTAGCTGAAACTGAAAGTGGCATGCTAAACGCTATTGGTCTTCAAAATCCAGGAGTTGCAAACATCATTGAAAATGAACTTCCTGCGCTTAAACCTTACAACATTCCGATCTTAGCTAATATTGCAGGATCAACAGAAGACGAATATATCGAAGTAACAAGACAAATTTCTTCTTCACCTCTCGTATCAGCGATTGAGTTAAACATTTCCTGCCCGAATGTAAAAGAGGGCGGCATTCAGTTTGGAACACATTATAAATCAGCTGCAGATCTAACACGAAAAGTAAAAAACGCATCACAAAAACCTGTGTACGTAAAACTTTCACCGAATGTATCAAACATTACAGAGATGGCTCAAGCAGTGGAGGACGCAGGTGCAGACGGCCTTTCAATGATCAATACACTTGTCGGCATGAAACTGGACTGGAGAAGTGGAAATCCTATCTTGGCGAACAAAACAGGCGGATTATCTGGTCCAGCGATCAAACCGGTAGCGATACGTATGATTTATGAAGTTAGTCAAAAAGTTTCTCTTCCGATCATCGGTATGGGTGGTGTGAGTACTGCTGAAGATGTACTGGAAATGATGTCAGCGGGAGCTTCTGCTGTAGCGGTAGGAACGGCGAACTTCGTGAACCCGTATGTGTGTCCAGAAATTATCGATAAGCTTCCATCATTACTGGATGAGATTGGTGTTGAACATATAAGCGAAATGACAGGAAGGAGTTTTAAGCAATGGAAAACCCCGTTATCATCGCGCTAGACTTTGAAAATGCCAAAAAAGCAAAGGTGTTTTTAGCAAATTTTGATGATCAGTCTCCTTATGTAAAAGTCGGTATGGAACTTTTTTATGCAGAAGGTGCTTCCTTTGTCAGGTGGCTGAAAGAACAAAACTTTCGCGTTTTCCTAGATTTAAAGCTTCATGATATTCCTACGACTGTTCATAAAGCAATGAAAGTTCTCGGTGGACTGAACATTGATATGGTTAATGTGCATGCTGCTGGAGGAGTAGCGATGATGAAAGCCGCTAAGGAAGGTCTTCTTGCAGCAGGTGCTCATCATACGAAATTGATCGCTGTCACTCAACTGACGAGCACAACAGAAAAAGTGCTGAAAGAAGAATTATTGATCAAGGATATCGATCTGAACGACTGCGTGTCACACTATGCGAAACTTGCGAAGAATGCAGGTCTGGATGGTGTCGTTTGTTCGGTGCAAGAAGCTGCTTCTATCAAGAACGTATGCGGAGAAGACTTCCTTACAGTAACTCCTGGTATCAGACTTTCTGGATCCGATACGCATGATCAGGCGAGAGTAGCAACACCAGGAGAAGCAGCTATAAAAAAATCGGATTATATGGTAATCGGCCGAAGCATTACAGGAGCTGAAGAACCAGTGAGTACTTATGAAGAAATTTTCAATGAATGGAGAGAAAGCTATGAAAACAACAGTTTCCCAACACTTGCTTAATATCGAAGCCGTAACATTATCTCCAGAAAATCCGTATACGTGGTCTTCAGGGTTAAAGTCTCCTATTTATTGCGACAACCGTCTCATCATCGCGTATCCAGAAATCCGTAAACAAGTTGCTGAAGAGCTTGCAGCGGTAATTCAAAATCACTATCCAGAAGCGGATTTAATCGCAGGAACGGCAACAGCGGGTATCCCGCATGCTGCGTTTGTTGCTGAACAGGTGAACCTGCCGATGTGCTATGTACGCTCAAGCGCAAAAGCTCACGGAAAAGCGAAACAAATCGAAGGATTAACAGAAAAAAGCAGAAAAGCGGTTGTTGTTGAAGATTTGATTTCTACAGGAAAAAGCTCTATCCAATCTGTACTTGCACTTCGTGAAGCGGGGATTGAAGTGTTAGGTGTTGTAGCGATCTTTAGCTACGGATTGAAAAAAGCAGATGACGCACTTGGTGAACTAGATATTCCTTTTCAAACGGTTACAAACTTTAGTACATTAATAGAGGAAGCACAAGAAAGCGGTAAGATTAGTGCACAGGGGCTTTCTCTATTAAAAGAATGGCAACAAGACCCAGAACATTGGGGAGCAGCCTCTTTTTCCAAATAGTATTCTAAGGAGACTACGATTTTGAGAAAAATGAACGGTGAGGAATTTGACGAACTTGTTTCTTTTTTTGATGCAATGGCACGTACAACATGGCTGAAAGAAATACACGACACGTTAAAAGAAACAACAGGGTCATGGGTAGATAAAGAAGTCCTGGATGTAGGGTGTGGAACAGGCAGGCTTTTGCTGCGAGGGGCAGAGGAAGCGAAAAGGTTGGTTGGAGTGGATTTGTCATCTGAAATGGTGAAGGCGAGTATTCAGCAATTCTTTTACCATGAATTAAGTGGTAAAAGTGAATTTGTAGTAGCAGATGCAGAAGATTTGCCATTCAAAGATGAGACATTTGATTTAGCGTTATCCACCTGTGTCATGTTTTTATTGCCAGACCCTGCTAATGGGATACGGGAAGTGAATCGTATACTTAAGCAAGATGGTATGATCGCTATGCTTAATCCAAGTGAAAAGATGAGCCAGGAGACTGCTGCTTCTTACGGAAAGGAACGGGGAATCTCAGGCTTTGAAAGAACGGCTTTATTAAAATGGTCTAATGTAAGTACGAGAAGACACCGTTATACGGAGGATGAGATGACAGCATTGCTTCAAAACCTTCGTTTTACGGAGATCAAACATAAAGAAGTATTAGGCGGGCTTGCATTGATTACCACAGCGAAAAAAGAGCAGAACAGCTAATTAATGCTGTCCTGCTTTTTTTGTTAGTCATTTTTGTAGTACTTTAGGGTAGTTGATCTCCGTTTCAGGTGCTCGCTTTCCGCGGGGCAGGCGGTGAGCCCCTTGCCGCTTTGCGCCCTTAAGGGTCTCACCTGACCGCTTTTCCCGCAGGACAAGGAAGGCTTCGGCAGCGTCGCATCGCACGAAGAAAATGTGCTTTTCATTTTCGAGGAGTCCCCACCTTCCACTTCAATCAACTTTTCAATGAAGAAACTTCCAAATTCTTTTACATGCCACTCTCCGTTAGATAAAACCTAATTCTTTAAACGAAAAACAAGATCTTCATCTGGTGTCACATAAAGCGTCTGCTGATTATCATAAATAACAAACCCAGGCTTTGATCCGTTTGGTTTTTTTACATGTCTGACTAGCGTGTAGTCAACAGGTACTGAGCTGGAATTCTTCGCTTTGCTGAAAAATCCTGCTAATATTGCAGCTTCTTGTAATGCTGAGTCACTTGGAGATGATGAACGGATCAGCACATGTGAGCCTGGAATGTCTTTTGTATGAAGCCATGTTTCATTCGCACGTGACAGTTTGAACGTTAGATAATCATTTTGTTTATTGTTCTTTCCAACTAAGATTTCGGTTCCATCAGTTGAAATAAATTTTTCTGGCTGAGGCGTCTTGTTTTGTTTTTTCTTATTTTTACTTTGCCGGTGTTTTAAATAACCGCCTTCACCGAGCTCTTCTCGAATTTCTTCAACATCTTTCATAGATGCAGAATCCATCTGAACAATCAGTCTTTCAAAGTAAAGCAATTCATTCTTTGACTTTTCGATTTGATCTTTGATGATTGAAACAGACTTCTTCAGCTTTGCATATTTTTTGAAGTAGCTTTGTGCATTATCTGCAGGCGTTTTAAGCGGATCGAGAGTAATCTTAACCAATGGCTGGTCCTCTGAGAAATAATCCTCAACTTCTATTTCTTTATCGCCTTTTTTCGCTAAATACATATACGCAGTAAGCAGTTCACCTTTTCTTTGATACTCTTCTGCGTTGACCGTTTGCTGAAGTTCTTTTTCTAGCTTGCCGATCTTTTTATTGATTTTATCATACTCGTTGGACAAGTATTTTTCGAGATCATTTGCCTGCTGTTTAATGCGATCTCGGTCAGCTTTGCCATAGAAAAAGCGATCGAGCATTTTGCTTACCGTATCAAAAAGGCGAATCTCACCAGTAACATGACTTAAAGGAATGACAGAAAAGTATTCTTTCTTTTCATTTGTTATCATTTGAGGTTCGTAGTTTTGCTGGGATAGCTGCTTCATTACTTCAAAGAACGCGTCCGCAACTTCCTCTTTAACGGATAGACCAGCTCGGTAAACGATTTCTTTTGCGATCAAGGGAGAGAACCCACTGAATCTCGCTACAAACTGTTTATCTAATTTTCCTTCGTTCCAAGAAATCCTTGATATTAATTCATCTTTATTTGTAATGGCAAAAGGATCTGTCTTTTCCTGTGCAGGAGGCATCACGTACTGAAAACCTGGAAGAATGGTTCTGTGACGATTTTGAAAGCTCGGAATATGTTTTATGCTATCTACAATCTTTCCTGATTTTTCGTCAACTAAGATAATGTTGCTATGTCTGCCCATGATTTCAACGTATAAGACCTTTGTTGTTTCGTCCCCGATCTCATCACGGTTTTTTACAGTGATCGTAATAATTCTCTCCAAATCAAGCTGTTCAATTTTTTCAATAAAAGCTCCTTCTAAATGCTTTCTGAGCAGCATACAGAACATGGGTGGAGTATCCGGATTTTCATATGTGTGCTCTGTCAGATGCACTCTCGCAAAAGAGGGGTTGGCAGATAATAATAGCTTATGGTTCTTTCCGTTCGCACGGATAGTAAAAACAAGATCTGTCTTATGTGGCTGATATACTTTTGAAATTCTGCCTGACGTAAGTGTGTTCTGTAATTCTGTGGTTATTGCACGTGTCATTATTCCATCAAAACTCATGATTTGGTTCACCTCTTATTTCTGATTCATAGTATAGCATTTTTGCGGACATGCCTGCATATAAATGCTATTAACTAATCTTATTAGAGGTGGAAGCTATGAATTGGTACCAGCTGCCGCAAGACGAAATTGAATCCATACTGAACAGCAGGATGGAAGAAGGGCTCACAAAAAGCGAGCAAGAACGACGGTTAAAGCTAGATGGACCGAATCAGTTAGAAGAAGGTAAGAAGCAGTCTGCCATTTTAATGTTTCTCGCACAATTCAAGGATTTCATGGTTTTAGTATTACTGGCTGCCACGTTGCTTTCTGGTTTTTTAGGAGAATATTTAGACGCGATTGCTATCATCTTGATCGTTGTAATGAACGGAATTCTAGGGTTTATTCAAGAAAGAAAAGCTGAAAAGTCACTGGCTTCCCTAAAAGAACTCTCTGCACCGACTGCACAAGTTTTAAGAGAGGGTAAATGGGTGTCAATCGCCGCTAAAGATGTCGTCACAGGAGATGTAATCAAAGTAAGAAGCGGTGATAGAGTTGGAGCCGATATTCGATTATTAAAAACGTCAGGTTTGCAAATCGAGGAGTCCGCACTTACTGGGGAATCCGTTCCTGCTCAAAAGCATAACAATCTTATTTCTGCTGATGACCTGAACCTCGGTGATCAAGAGAATATGGCGTTTATGGGAACAATGGTCACGAGAGGAACAGGACAAGGTATCGTTGTTGCAACGGGTATGAAAACAGAAATGGGCAAGATCGCACATTTGATTCAAACTGCGGAAAACATTGCAACACCTCTTCAAATGAAGCTTGAACAGCTTGGTAAAATCTTAATCGCACTTGCTCTACTTTTAACCGTACTTGTTGTACTAGCGGGTGTGATGCAAGGACATGATTTGTATAGCATGATTTTAGCTGGGGTATCCCTTGCTGTTGCGGCTATTCCTGAAGGACTCCCGGCAATCGTTACAATTGCACTCGCACTTGGAGTACAAAAGATGATTCGGAAGCGCGCCATTGTCCGCAAGCTTCCTTCTGTAGAAACTTTAGGCTGTGCAACTGTCATCTGTTCTGATAAAACGGGTACGCTTACGCAAAATAAAATGACTGTAACGCGTGTTTGGTCTCAAGGCACACAATGGACTGTCAGTGAAGAAGGTTTTGAAGTTGTTGGAGCGAATATCCAAGAAAGTAATAAACGCGAAGATAAACTGACAGAGGTTTTGGCATATGCGGCACTATGTAATAATGCTTCAATTGAAGAAGTTAAGAAAGGTTCACTGCTGGAAATCGGTGATCCAACTGAGACGGCCTTACTTGTTAGTGCGCATAAAGCAGGCATTACTAAAGAGTCTTTGAGTGAACAATTTACGCATCAGCATGAGTTTCCTTTTGATTCTACACGTAAAATGATGAGTGTCGTTGTTCAAGATACAGATGGAAATCAGATGCTCGTTGTAAAGGGAGCACCAGATGTTTTACTTGAAAAAAGTGATTACATTGTGTGGGACGACAAAAAGCAATTAATGAAACAAGCACATAAAGAAAGAATTAAAGAAGCGATCTACGCTCTTGGAAGTCAGGCCCTCCGGACGATTGCCGTTGCGATTCGGCCGTTAAAAGAGGGAGAGTATTATTCGCAAGCCTCTTTTGCAGAAAGAAACCTTACTTTTATTGGGCTGCAAGGTATGATGGATCCACCGCGCCCTGAGGTTGAAGAGAGTATAAGAGATTGTCAGACTGCTGGAATCAAAACGGTTATGATAACAGGTGACCACGTTGTTACAGCTGCAAGTATAGCGAAAAAATTAAACATGCTGCCGGACGGCGGAAGAGTTATGGAAGGTGCGGAACTCGCCCAATTAAGTGATGAAGAGCTCGATAAAGTTTCTGAAGATGTTTATGTATACGCAAGGGTATCCCCTGAACATAAGTTGAAAATTGTGAAGTCTCTGCAGCGTAAAGGTCATGTTGTAGCGATGACAGGTGATGGGGTAAATGACGCTCCAGCGATAAAGTCAGCTAATATCGGTATTGCGATGGGAATTACAGGAACAGATGTTGCCAAAGAAGCATCCTCCCTCGTTCTCGGAGACGACAACTTTGCTACGATTCGCTCTGCTATAGAAGAAGGAAGAAATATCTATGAAAACATCAGAAAGTTTATTCGTTATCTTCTTGCATCCAATGTCGGTGAAATTCTAGTCATGCTGTTTGCGATGATTATGGGATTGCCATTGCCATTAGTGCCAATCCAAATTCTATGGGTAAACTTAGTAACAGACGGATTACCTGCCATGGCCCTCGGTGTAGATCAGGCTGAAGAAGATGTTATGAGAAGAAAGCCAAGACAAGCAAAAGAAGGAGTCTTCTCAAGAGGGCTTGGCTGGAAAATCGTTTCTCGTGGATTTTTAATAGGGGCTGCCACCATTTTAGCGTTTTGGGTAACGTTAAAAGAAAATCCAGATCAACTAATCGTCGCACAGTCCGTCGCATTTGCCACGTTAGTTATGGCGCAATTAATACACGTATTCGATTGCCGAAGTGAACGTTCCGTTTTCCATAGAAATCCGTTCCAAAACGGATATCTGGTACTAGCGGTCATTTCATCTATTCTTTTACTGCTAGTTGTTATGTATGTGGAGCCATTGCAAGACATCTTCCATACTGTCCCGCTTTCTGTGAGACAATGGCTGCTCGTCATGGGTATGGCGTCCATTCCAACATTTGCATTAGCAGGTTTTCAGTTGTTTAAAAGAGAAGCACGATAAAATATAAGCTGGCTCTCGTGAACGGGAGCCAGCTTCGTTTGTTTTATGCTGAATTTGGCAACATCGGTGCTCGTCCAGCGGCTGGCAAGCACGCTGGACGAGCGCCATACGAAAAAACGAGCGCCATACGAAAAAACGAGCGCCATACGAAAAAACGAGCGCCATACGAAAAAACGAGCGCCATACGAAAAAA
>NZ_JARUHH010000018.1:0-60733 GCF_043558025.1 Fictibacillus sp. UD | reverse complement strand
TCGATTTTAAAACTGACGGAATTAATTCTTAATTCCTTACCTATTTCTTTTGTTCAGTTTTCAAAGAACTTTTTGTTAGCCGCTCGTTTTGGCGACTTTTATAAGATACCACCGTTGGCTAGTTGATGTCAACTGCTTTTTTACGTGATTCTTAATTTGTTTGTTTCGTTTATTTCAGCCGCTGTAAAAGCGACAAGAAGTAATATACCACCTTCAACATATCTTGGTCAATAGTTTTTATAAAAAAAGTTAATTTCTTTGTTTTTGCCGTAAGTATCTTCTGCAATCACAAGGTTTGGCGAACCGGCAAAATAACCGGTAGATGATCTGATACCTTTCTTCTAACACCGATTTTACAATAGCGTCAATTTTATGGTCTTCCAGATCAAATCTGAGTTCTTCCATTTCTTTTTTAAGCACATATTCAAACTCGTGAAGTTCTTGATGATTTAAGAGCATTCCTACTAAAGACAATAGACGACACCCCGCTTGTTTTTTTCTTTTAACATTATTGCCATGAAAATGACGAGTTATTATTTTTTAGGTTTTTCTAAATAACCGTCATATCTTGTCCTTACAATCATAGATATTTTGTAAGGAAGATGGACAAGGGGGTAAATGGTGATATGAAATTTTTCTTTGTCATAAACGGTAAAAAAGTGAAACAATACATGGTTGTTGTTTTCGCTGCATTCTTTGCCGCTTCGATCGCTTTTGTAGGACAGCAGCAATTATCTGTTTTTTCATCAAAAGATGGTCCACGTGCAATCTACAAAGGTGAAGATCAGGGAAACAAGGTCTCACTCACATTTGATATTAGCTGGGGAGATAAAAGGGTTACGCCAATCCTTGATGTCTTAAAAGAAAAAGGCGTAAAAAACTGTACGTTCTTTATTTCAGCTGCTTGGGCAGAACGTCATCCTGATATTGTGGAACGTATCGTAAAAGATGGTCATGAAGTGGCGAGTCTCGGCTATCAGTACAAAAGCTATACAGAATGGGAAGATAAGCAGATTAAACGGGACATCTTACTAGCTCAGGAAAAGATTAAAAAAGTATCAGGTAAGATGACATCGCTTCTTCGTCCGCCAAACGGTAATTTTGATGAGCGTGTTCTGAACATTTCTGAAGACCTTCATCATACGGTAGTTCACTGGAGTATCGACACGAAGGATTGGAAGAACCCCGGAGTAGATCAAATTGTTACGACCGCTACTAATAAAACAAAAGCTGGAGATATCATTTTACTTCATGCTTCTGACTCTGTTAAGCAAACTCATAAAGCACTCCCGACTATTATTGATAAATTGCGGGGAGATGGCTTTAAATTTGTAAGCGTGGGTGAAATGATCGCAAATACAGAAGCAAACAGCAAAGAGGTTAACTAATAAACGTAAAAAAGCCCCTGCTTAATTAGGCAGAGGGCTTTGTTTGTTTAGATTGCTTATCTTGATCAGACTGCAGCAATCGGTGGAGCATTAAAATTTGATACGTGTTACAAAGCATCAATGGAACAAACCCCATCCAAAGTGAAAGTGTGTTGTTCTCTTTTAAAACGGGCACCCACTCTAAGATGGTTACCACGGTAATAAAGAAAAGCGTTGGGATAAATGCTACATTGGACGTTTGTTTTACTTTTAAGTAAGCGATGATCAATCCGTAAAGTAAGATGGCAAGAGGAATCAATATATAGTTAAGGATACTGTCGCCGTCTTTATGAAAAGAAGTATATCGTAAAAAGAATAGATCAAATAATACAACAGCAATTAGAACAAGCTGTACACCGTTCCATAGGCGGTGGCTCTTAAAGATGCCAAGTCCAAAGCGATGTACGGTTAAATAAGCAAAGAAGCCCATTTGGCTAAATACACTGAACAACGCACCGAATCCAATCAATCCAAAGATATATAATAATACCTCGAAAAGGCTGCTGTTCTCAGGAAACTTTAATATAAGACCCACTGTAATTGCACTTACAATTCCAATTAACAGTGTGGTAATGAATAAAAAGAGCCAGCTTTTAATTTTCACCCTTGTTTTCCCCCTCTAACATGTTCCGTAACGATTGTACCAATGTCCTTTTTAAATTGCCAGTTTTCCTTTAAATAACCAGTATAAATACGTGTTAAAAATCAATCCTATAAGTATCGAGCCCACTTGAAAGGAGGAGGAATTCGGTTGAAAAAAATATACATTTTCCTCTTTTGTATCTCGCTCGCTGCTCTATCAGGCTGTGCACAAGAAGCCCAGGGCAGTTCACAGGTTGATTATGAAGCAACTAAGAAGATGCTCGTCGATCTGTTGAAGACCGATGATGGAAAAAAGGCCATTAAAGAAGTTTTATCTGATAAAGAAATTCAGCAAGATATATTGATTGATCAACAAGTAATCAAACAAACGATTGAACAGCAACTTCTTTCTGAAAAAGGACAAAAATTCTGGCAGACGCTTTTTAAAGACCCTAAGTTTTCAGTAGCCTTTGCAAAAAGCATGCGTAAAGAACACGAAAAGCTGATGAAGGACTTAATAAAAGATCCACAATATCAGGCAGAAGTAATGAAGATCATGCAGAACCCGCAAATGGCACAAAAGTTATTAGCACTTGTCGATACACAGCCTGTCAGAAAAGAAATGAAAAAAGTGATGCTTGAAACATTTGAAAGTCCAATCGTACAAGCTCAAATTCAAGAAATGCTGAAAAAAGCAGCTCATGAAGAAATTGATCAATCCATTTCCAAAAAGGAAAAAGAAGCTGCAGGCGGCCAAGGTTCCACAAGTCCACAATAAAAGAGGCTGTCCGATGAGTAAGGATAACTTACTTTTTCGGCAGCCCTTTTACTGTTGTTAAATATCAATCAGATCAGCTTTTTGTTTTTTCAATAATGGTTTTTGCCATTTGGATGTAGTGTTCACCGATCGGATGTGTTTGCTCATACACGCTCGGCGCAAAGTCATCTTCTTTGATTTCAGGCTGACCAAGCGGAATTTGCCCAAGCAAAGGAACATTCAGCTCTTCAGCTAATCGCTTTCCACCGTCTTTACCGAATACATATTCTTTTTCACCTGTAGATTCACTTTGGAAGTACGCCATGTTTTCAACGATTCCAAGTACTTCATGGTTAGTTTTAATCGCCATCGTACCCGCTCGCGCTGCAACGAAAGCTGCTGTTGCATGAGGTGTCGTTACAATGACTTCTTTACATTTAGGAAGCATTTTATGAACATCAAGTGCAACGTCACCTGTTCCAGGCGGCAAGTCTAGAAGGACGTAATCGAGATCTCCCCATTCGACTTCGCTAAAGAAGTTCATCAGCATTTTTCCTAACATCGGCCCGCGCCAGATAACAGGTGCATTATCTTCCACGAAAAAAGCCATTGAGATTACTTTTACGTCAAAACGTTCAACAGGAAAGATACGGTCCCCTTTTACTTTCGGGCGTTCTGTGATCCCCATCATGTCTGGCACACTAAACCCGTAAATGTCCGCATCAATCAATCCAACTTTTTTCCCTAGTCTTGCAAGCGCAACTGCTAAGTTAACGGAGACAGTAGACTTTCCTACGCCGCCTTTCCCGCTTGCAATCGCAATAAATTCTGTTTTGCTATTTTCGGAAAGAAGAGTAGTTGGTGCAGCTTGCTGAGCTGTACTTGGATCTGCCGCTGTAACATCGTCTCTTTTCTCGAAACGAAGACCGACTGATTCTACTCCTGCATTCTTCAGCACTTGCACGATCTGCTGCTGAAGCTGCATTTGTTCGGGTGTACTTGTATGAGCAAGTCCAATCTTAAGCCCGACATAGCCTTCTTTTATCTTTAACTCACGGATACTGCCGGAGTCCACCATACTTTTATGTAAATAAGGGTCTTGAATAGGACCTAACAGCTCGATGACTTTTTCTTCTGTAAGCACATAGACACATCCTTTACCTGTAAAATTCCTTTTCAGTATATCACAACCTCAATGGACAAGCATGTAAGCGGTTTTTTAGAACATGTAAAAAAGGTCTGCTTTAGTTAAATCATTTGAAAGTGGTTGATATTCAAAAAATAAAACCCCCTCTAATCAAGAGGAGATTTTGGTAGTGGTTCATTTGTATAAAATCGGAGCATTCCTTGGTAGATCGATGCCGCGACACTCTTTTGATACGATTCTGTTTTCAGCAGTTCTCGTTCTGTCGGATTGGATAGAAAGCCAACTTCAACTAATGCGCCTGGTACTTCTGCAGTCCGAAGCAGGTAAAGACCTTCCATAGATTTTGCAAACCTGTTTGTATTTTGCAGATTGCGTTTAATTTCATCTTGAATAAATTTAGATACGTTTTCCCCATCCTCTTTACCTGGATGATAAAAGACTTGGGCGCCTCTCCACCTGGATGAAGGCAATGAATTTAAATGAATCGAGATAAATAAGTCCGCATTATTTTCATTAATAATTCGCTTTCGTTCTTTGAGATCTTCCCACTTGCGATGTCTTAATTTTTTTGTCCATTCATTCGCAAGATCTCTATCCGTTTCGCGCGTCATGATGACCAGTGCTCCCGCTTCTTGCAAATAATCACGAAGCAAAACAGAAATGTTTAATGCGATCTCTTTTTCCAGAACTTTTCCGTCTCCAATAGCACCGCCATCAACACCGCCATGACCTGGGTCAATGACAATGATTTTTCCTGACAGCGGCAGATTCCAAGACCGCCATGAGTCATCATCTAAAAAATGATAGGTGAAAATAAAGAAAAGGACTGCGCATCCTAATGCAAATGCGGCTCCCTTCACCCACTTCTTCATGTTTCGTCCCCCTATACAAGCCATATAATAATATGTATATGGGACAAGACAAGATTTATTACCTGTTGAAGTTTTATTGAAGCTTCATCCGATATCGTTTTTCACCGTTTTTGTAGCCTTCCATCCACCAAATATGGACATACGCTTCACAGCAAAGATGCAGCGATTCCATCATCATCTCAGTTCCCCAGCACCAGAACTGCCAGTATTCAAAAAGTCCATCAGCAATTGCTGTTTGTTTTTCGTACGCTCGATCCTTAATTTTTTCTAATGTTTCACCATGATAAGCAAAACGGCTGTAGCTCGCTCCTAAAAGATAAGCATCTATCGCCATATCGATACATGCATCTTCAATGTCATTTTGATAAAGAAGCGAGTATTGAAAAAATGGCTGAAATAACCGCTGGAATTCTTTTTTTATCGTAGCGAGCGACAAATCCCGAAGCACTTTCCGCTCGAATGTTTCTTTTTTAAAACGCTGTTTCTCCTTAAAATTGTTTAAAACGATTGCCATCATTGCCTCCCCTTTCTGCGCGTTTTGTCACGCAATGTTTTTCCATACTTTTATTTTCTCCAAGGGAGGAAAGACGACACTGCATAAAAGATGGGAAAAAGCCCATTACTCACTCAGCAAAGGGGGATTTATGATTTGTCATTAAATTAGTGATTTGTTTAATTTTTGTTTAGACTCAATAATTTTAATTCAGACTCAATTATCCCGAATCAGCCCCATTACATAAAAAAACCCCGCTCTCCGAAGAGAACAGGGTTTTGATATAAACGTAATAAAAATTAACGTTTTGAGAACTGAGGTGCACGACGAGCGCCTTTAAGTCCGTACTTCTTACGCTCTTTCATACGAGCGTCACGAGTAAGGAATCCAGCTGCTTTAAGAGATCCGCGGTACTCAGGATCTGCTTCTAGAAGCGCACGAGAGATACCGTGACGGATAGCTCCTGCTTGTCCAGTGTATCCACCGCCATGAACAGTTACTAATACGTCATACTTATCAGTTGTTTCAGTTGTGTTAAGTGGTTGCTTAACGATAAGCTTTAATGTTTCTAATCCGAAAAATTCGTCAATGTCACGTCCGTTGATAACGATACGGCCTTCACCAGGAACTAATCGTACACGCGCTACGGAGTGCTTACGACGTCCAGTGCCATAATATTGTACTTGTGCCACGTAAATACCCTCCTTTTTTATCCGCGTAACTCGTAGTTTTCAGGTTTTTGTGCTTGATTGTTGTGCTCAGCTCCAGCATAAACGTGAAGCTTTTTGAACATTTGGCGACCAAGGCTGTTCTTTGGAAGCATACCTTTGATTGCTAGTTCAAGCATTTGGACCGGACGAGTTGTACGCATTTCTAATGCAGTTCTCGTACGAAGTCCACCTGGGTGACCAGTGTGGCGGTAATAAATTTTGTCTGTTAATTTCTTACCTGTTAATTCGATCTTTTCTGCGTTGATGATGATTACGTGATCACCAGTGTCAACGTGTGGTGTATAAATAGGCTTATGCTTACCGCGAAGGATAGAAGCAACTTCACTGGATAGACGTCCAAGAGTCTTGCCTTCAGCGTCGATCACAAACCATTTACGTTCTACTTCAGAAGCTTTCGCCATGAAAGTCGTACGCATGTGTTTTCCCTCCTGTATCTTCAATCAATTTCAATTATATTTAATGTGAACATTTCCCAAAATATCTCCGGGGCATGTGGACGATATCTTTAGAAATACCAAATAATATCTTATAATATATAAACAACGATGTCAAGCGTATCCTAAATATTATTCCGTTTTCTCTTCGTAATTCACTTGATATAAATAGAGACCATGAGCAGGAGCCGTTTTGCCGGCAAGCGACCGGTCTTTCCCCTCTAAAATCGCAGATATCTCTTCTGGTTTTCTCTTACCTTGTCCAACTTCTAAAAGCGTGCCAACGATGATGCGAACCATGTTATACAAAAAGCCGCTGCCTCTGATCTTAAAAACGAGCGTGTTACCTTCTTCAACAGCATCCAATTCAAAAATAGTACGAACTTTGTCCGCCACTTCTGATTTGGCAGAAGAAAACGATGTAAAATCATGTGTGCCTAAAAATAACTTCGCCGCACGTTTTATATCTTCCACGTTCAAAGGATAAGGATAATGAAACATATGGTTTCGGCTGAACACATCTGGTTGTTTCCTTATGAGCAGCTTATAGTGATATTCTTTGCTGAGAGCCGAAAATCGAGAATGAAACGTGCTCTCAACCCGCTCTGCTTTTTTGATTAAAATATCGTTTGGAAGCATAGCGTTTAAAGCCTTTCCCCATGCTTCAGCCGGTATTTGGAGATCTGTATCAAAATGAAACACTTGACCGACAGCGTGTACGCCCGCATCTGTTCGTCCTGAAGCAGAAATGTTAACGGTCTCTCCCTTATGAATCTTTTGCAGCACGGCTTGGATGGTTCCTTGCACCGTTCTGCCGCTAGGCTGTATTTGGTACCCGGCAAACTCCGTACCGTCATAAGCTACGGTTACTTTCATACGAGCCATGTTCAATCTCCTTTTAACTGCGTAATAATAACAACGATGCCGTCAGCAATAATAGAAGCAGAAGCGCAAATGTGTCTCGTTTATGCCACTCTAATGCTCTAAGGCGTGTTCTTCCTTCTCCGCCTCGGTATCCTCTCGCTTCCATCGCAAGAGCCAGCTCTTCCGCTCGTTTGAACGAGGAAACGAATAAAGGAACTAAAAGCGGTACAAAAGCTTTTGCTCTTTCTTTAATCGGACCGCTTGTGAAATCAGCGCCGCGAGCCATCTGGGCTTTCATGATTTTCTCTGTTTCCTGCAGAAGTGTCGGGATAAACCTTAAGGAGATCGACATCATTAGAGCAAACTCATGAACAGGCAGTTTCCACTTCTTAAGTGGCCCTAAGAGATGTTCCAAGCCATCCGTTATATCAATCGGTGTTGTTGTTAATGTTAATAAGGATGTCATTAAGACAAGAAGGAGAAGCCTCATCGCGATAAAGACCCCTTGGATGATTCCACCTTCATAAATTTCTAGAAAACCTGCTTTATACAGCAGATCCCCTTCTTTTGTTAAGAACACATGCAGAAGCATCGTAAACACAACAAGAATAAGAATTGGCTTTAACCCTTTATACAAAAATCGCAGTGGAACTTTAGACATCGTGATAGTGACCGCAGTGAACGCAATAAGCAATCCGTAAGTCACCCAGCTGTTTGCTAGAAAAACAATAAACAAATAAAAGAACGCAACAATAAGCTTCGAACGTGAATCCATGCGATGCAATGGTGAAGATGCAGGGTAATACTGCCCGATGATTACATTTTGCAGCATATTAATTCCCCCTCTTCTTAAGGGAGTGACTCACTTGTTTAGCGAGCTCCTCAATCGTAAAACTGGATAGGGAAAGGTTTTGCCCTGATACTTCATTCCATTTGTTGAGGAATTGGACGGTCTCTGGTACATCTAGCCCTGCTTTAATCAGTAGTTCTCGCTGATTAAAGATATCGCTAGGTTTTCCATGCAGATACAGTTCACCCTTATGCATCACAGCGATTTCATCAGCATACCTCGATGCATCCTCCATGCTGTGAGTAACAAGGATCGTTGTTAGGTTATTCTTTTCATGAAGGCCGTAAAACAACTCCATGATCTCAACTCTGCCTGAAGGGTCAAGTCCTGCTGTAGGCTCATCTAAAATCAGCACTTCCGGACTCATAGCAAGGACTCCTGCAATCGCAACTCGGCGCATCTGCCCTCCGCTTAAGTCGAAAGGTGACTTTGTGAGCACGGATTGTGGAAGACCAACCATTTCAATTACTTTTGAAGCTGTTTTCTTGGCTTCTTCTTCAGACACCCCAAAATTGCGCGGTCCGAACATGATGTCTTTTTCAACTGTTTCTTCAAATAGCTGATGCTCTGGGTATTGAAATACGATTCCCGCTTTTTTTCGAAGCGGTTTTAAATCTTGTTTTTTACCGCCAGCTTTGAGCTCGGTACTTCCCATTTTTATTGAACCTTCAGAAGGCTTTAACAGCCCATTAAAGTGTTGGATAAGCGTGGATTTTCCCGAACCGGTGTGCCCGATCAAAGCAAGAAACGTTCCGTCGCCAATATCAAGCGTAATGTCGTGAAGCGCACGTCTCTCAAATGGAGTGCCTTGCATGTAGCGGTGTTCTAGGCGGTTTATGCTAATTTCCATAATGCATTCACCAGCTCTTCCTGCGTTAAATAGCTTTTATCAAGCTCCACACCTTGTTGGCGGAGAGCTTCACTCAATTTTAGTGAAAACGGTAAATCCAGACCGGCCGATTTCAACAATTCACGCTGTTGAAAGATGTCCTCAGGTGTACCTTCAGCTGCCTTTTCTCCCATTTTCATGACGACAACTCTGTCTGCACTTAGCGCTTCCTCTAAATCATGTGTAATGGAAATGACAGTGATGCCTTCTTTTTTATTCAGTTCCCGAACAGTCTCGATAACTTCAATTCGTCCGATCGGATCAAGCATCGATGTTGCCTCATCCAGTACAATAACAGATGGCTTCTGTGCCAAGATGCCTGCAATAGCCACCCTTTGTTTCTGACCGCCGGATAACTGATGAGGTTCCTGGTTTAAGAAAGCTTCCATTCCCACACGTTCTACACTTTCGCTGATACGCTTTACCATCTCTTCACGGGGAACGCCGAAATTTTCAAGGCCAAACGCAATATCGTCCTGCACGCTTGTCCCAACAAACTGATTATCAGGGTTTTGAAAGACCATACCCACTTGTCTTCTCACTTCCCATATGTCATCTGGGCGCTCTGTCGTGTAGTCTGAGACAAAAACGGCACCTTCGTTCGGCAACAACAGTCCGTTTAACATTTTCGCCAACGTGGACTTCCCAGAGCCGTTGTGGCCTACAATGGAAAGCCATTCCCCTTTGTGTACATCTAATGTTACACCTTTAAGTGTAGGTGTCTCTTCTCCCGGATAATAAAAGGTCACATCTTTAACGGTAATGATGTTTTCCATGTGACATCCTCCTCTTAGCTGCTGCTCATTCTAAGCTGCTCTCTGCTCGTAGTAGTTGATAAAATTACTTTAAACAATGATAGGCGGAGAACTTTCAGGTAACATTAATAGCTTTTGCTTTAGAATTGTTTCCCCTTCATTGAAAAGTTGATTGGAGCGCAAGGTGCGAGACTCTCGGCTAGGACAAGCGGTCAGGTGAGACCCTTAACGGCGCAACGCGGCAAGGGGCTCACCGCCTGCCCCGCGGAAAGCGAGCACCTGGAGCGCAAATCACGCTCACATATACAACTAGGCTTTTTCAATAAAAATAAAAAAGGGCAAGATTGTCATTGAAGACTTGATCCCGCCCTTTCATACGTTTTATTAAACTAATTCAATGATAACCATTGGTGCACCATCACCACGGCGAGGGCCGATTTTTGCGATGCGAGTGTAACCACCGTTACGCTCTGCATAGCGAGGTGCAAGATCACTGAAAAGTTTTTGAAGAGATCTTTGTCCAGACTCAGCGTCTGCTACTTCGTTACGAAGGAACGATGCAGCCTGACGGCGAGCATGAAGGTCTCCACGCTTACCAAGCGTAATCATTTTTTCAGCAAATTTACGAACTTCTTTTGCACGTGCTTCTGTAGTTTCAATACGCTCGTTGATGATTAAATCAGTAGCTAAATCACGAAGCATTGCTTTACGAACCGCAGATACACGACCTAACTTTTGGTATCCCATGCTTGTATTCCCTCCTCTGCGCGTTTCTCTCTCGTCTTGAAAAAGCGCGTATTACGAATTAATCGTCAGCGCGTAATGAAAGACCTAGCTCTTCAAGTTTCTCTTGAACTTCTTCAAGAGATTTCTTTCCAAGGTTGCGTACTTTCATCATGTCTTCTTCAGACTTATTCGCAAGTTCTTGAACTGTATTAATGCCAGCACGCTTTAGGCAGTTATAAGAACGAACAGAAAGATCAAGTTCCTCGATCGTCATCTCAAGTACTTTTTCTTTTTGGTCTTCTTCTTTTTCTACCATAATCTCAGCGTTCTGAGCTTGATCTGTTAAGCCAACAAAAATGTTTAAATGTTCGCTAATGATCTTCGCACCAAGAGAAACTGCTTCCTCTGGACGAATGCTCCCATCTGTCCATACATCAAGCGTTAGCTTATCATAGTTTGTTACTTGTCCTACACGAGTGTTTTCCACTTGATAGTTTACACGAGAAACTGGTGTGTAAATAGAATCAACAGGAATAACTCCGATCGGCAGGTCTTCGCGTTTATTGCCTTCTGCCTGAACATAACCACGACCACGTTTAGCATGAAGCTTCATTTGGAAATGAGCGCCTTTTGCTAGTGTTGCGATATGAAGATCCGGGTTAAGGACTTCAACATCGCTGTCATGAGTGATGTCGCCAGCTGTTACAACACCGTCACCTTGAACATCGATTTCGAGTGTCTTCTCTTCATCAGAGTAAATCTTCATTGCAAGTTTCTTTAAGTTTAAGATGATGGTTGTAACATCTTCAACTACACCTTCAACTGTAGAGAACTCATGCAATACGCCATTGATCTGAATAGATGTAACTGCTGCACCAGGTAGTGAGGACAACAAGATACGACGCAAGGAGTTGCCTAGTGTAGTCCCGTATCCACGTTCAAGTGGTTCAACAACAAACTTTCCGTATGTGGCATCGTCGCTGATTTCAACCGTCTCAATTCTTGGCTTTTCGATTTCGATCATTCAACTGAACCCTCCTTCAAACGTCGAATCTCGGCTGGAGATTTCCAGCCGAAATTCCCCATAGGCATTCCGACTTATCAATTACCAAAACTTTTACTATAACCATTATAGACAAGTTATAGAAATATATACCGTGTATATCGTTACACGCGACGGCGTTTTGGCGGGCGGCAACCGTTGTGAGGTACAGGAGTAACGTCACGAATAGCTGTTACTTCTAAGCCTACCGCTTGAAGGGCACGGATTGCTGCTTCACGTCCAGCACCAGGTCCTTTAACGGATACTTCCAACGTTTTCATACCATGTTCCATTGCAGTTTTACCAGCTGTTTCAGCTGCCATTTGTGCTGCGAACGGAGTAGACTTACGAGAACCTTTAAATCCTAGGTGACCAGCAGTCGCCCAAGAGATTGCGTTCCCGTGCGTGTCAGTGATCGTAATGATCGTGTTGTTGAATGTAGAACGGATATGTGCTACGCCGACTTCAACATTCTTTTTGACACGACGTTTACGTGTATTAGTCTTACGTGCTTTTGCCATTTAGAGTTTACCTCCTTTACTTACTTTTTCTTATTCGCTACTGTACGACGAGGTCCTTTACGAGTACGGGAGTTGTTCTTCGTGTTTTGACCACGTACTGGTAATCCACGACGATGACGAACACCACGATATGCTCCGATCTCGATTAGACGCTTGATGTTTAGTGATACTTCACGACGAAGGTCACCTTCCACTTTATGTCCATCGATGACTTCGCGGATTTTATTTAATTCATCTTCAGTAAGATCACGAACGCGTGTATCTTCAGAAACTCCAGCTGCAGCAAGAATTTGCTGTGCTTTTGTTTTACCGATACCGAAGATGTATGTTAAAGAGATTACTACTCGCTTATCACGAGGAATATCTACACCTGCAACACGTGCCATAATTTTTGCACCTCCTGTATATTAACCTTGTTTTTGTTTATGTTTCGGATTTTCACAGATCACCATTACAGTGCCTCTGCGGCGAATCACTTTACATTTTTCACATATTGGCTTGACTGATGGTCTTACCTTCATTTTTTATAACCTCCTTATGTCACGGAGTACATTGATTATTTAAAACGATACGTTATACGACCACGTGATAAGTCATACGGAGACAATTCTACGGTTACTTTATCCCCTGGAAGAATTCGAATGTAGTGCATACGAATCTTTCCAGAAACGTGCGCTAGAACTTTGTGTCCGTTTTCTAGTTCAACACGAAACATGGCGTTCGGAAGAGGCTCAATAACTGTACCTTCTACCTCAATAACATCATCTTTAGCCATCGACTTGATCTCCCTTCTTCAGAGCAATGACTTTCTCGTCGGAAAACTTCGCTACTGCATAACGCAATTTGCCATTGGTTACACGACCTGTTTCAAGAATGCTTTTAACAACTTCCGGAGAAGTAAAATCCAGCAGTTCTAAGTGGTTTAGGTTCTTGCGCTTGGCTCGATCAAACTTACGCTTGTCGCCATCTGCGACGAGGACGAAACGCCCATCGAGAATACCGACAATAACACCTAACCGATCTGCGTCTCTTCCTTTTAGTATCCGAACCAGTTGTCCTATGTTCGGTACCGAATCAGATTCGCTTACCATTTCATCACCTTCACTTAGATCTTTGTTAAGATTTCAAAGCCTTCTTCCGTAATGACAACCGTGTGTTCAAAGTGAGCACACCATTTGCCATCCGTTGTGACAACCGTCCAGTTATCGGATAATGTTCGAACATAGCGAGTTCCCGCATTAATCATAGGTTCTATTGCTAAAACCATGCCCTTTTTCAGTACCGGTCCTTTACCAGGCGGTCCATAATGAGGAATTTGCGGGTCCTCATGTAAGTCCTGGCCTATTCCATGTCCGACGTATTCGCGAACAACAGAAAACCCTTCATCCTCAGCATACTTTTGTATCTCATGAGAAATGTCAGTTAACCGGGCACCGGCTTTTGCTTTCTCGAGTCCTTTATACAAAGACTCTTCGGTTACATCCAGAAGTTTTTGAGCTTCTTCCGAAATCTCGCCAACTCCATACGTCCAAGCGGAGTCACCGTGGTATCCATTGTACTTCGCCCCAATATCTATAGAGATAATGTCGCCATGGTTGAGTACGCGTTTACCTGGAATTCCGTGCACAAGTTCTTCATTTACAGAAGCACAGATGCTTCCACTAAAACCATTATAGTTTTTAAATGAAGGAATTGCACCTTGGCTGCGGATAAACTTATCAGCAATTTTGTCCAGTTCCTTAGTAGTTATGCCAGGCTTAATGTGTTTTTTTAACTCTTGATGAGTTAAGGCAACAATGCGACCTGCCTCCCGCATGATTTCAATCTCTCGCGGTGTTTTGCAGATTATCATTTCGCCAATCCCCCAATAAGTTGGTCAATGTCTTGAAAGACTTTGTCGATATCCTGATCACCATTAACGTTTTTCAGGTAACCTTTTTCACCATAAAAATCAAGCAGAGGTTTAGCCTGCTTCATGTTTACATCTAAACGGTTTCGAACGGTCTCTTCATTATCATCTTGACGTTGGATAAGCGTACCGCCGTCTTTATCACATACTCCTTCAACCTTTGGCGGGTTGAATATTACATGATACGTGCTTCCGCATGTTTGGCAAATCCGACGACCTGTTAATCGCTGCATAAGCTGATCGGAATCTACTGATATGTTTAACACATAATCAATCGTTCTTCCTAGCTCAGTTGTGATTTCTTCCAGCGCTTCCGCTTGGGCAACTGTCCGAGGGAATCCATCTAGTAAAAATCCTTTTTCGCAGTCCTTTTTAGAAAGTCGGTCACGTACGATACCGATTGTAACTTCGTCAGGAACGAGGTTACCCGCATCCATGTACGATTTTGCCTCAAGTCCAAGAGGAGTCTCCTCTTTAATTGCTGCTCGGAACATATCTCCAGTAGAGATATGAGGTATTCCGTATTTCTCAACAATTCTTTCTGCTTGAGTACCCTTACCTGCTCCGGGCAATCCCATTAAGACTAGATACATCTAATCCCTCCATAAATCACAATCGTCTTTTTTAAAGAGCTGGCTGGGAAGATCACTCTTCCCTCGCTCTTATTTAATGAAGCCTTTGTAGTGCCGCTTGATCAGCTGGCTCTCAATCTGCTTCATGGTGTCTAATGCCACACCTACAACAATCAGCAAGCTTGTTCCACCAATTTGAATGGCTGGCGGAAGGTTCAAACCTGGAATTGCTGTAAAGACAACTGGCAGGACTGCAATTGCAGCCAGGAAAAGAGATCCAACAAATGTTAATCGATACAGAATTCTTGTTATATAAGTTTGAGTGTTAGCTCCTGGACGAATGCCGGGAATGTATCCACCCTGCTTCTTTAAGTTTTCCGCCATTTGCTCCGGATTTACCTGGATAAACGTATAGAAATACGAGAACCCGATAATAAGGAGCGCATATATAATCATTCCGACTGGCTTCGTGTAGTCAAACGTGTTGATAATCCAAGTCGTAACATCATTCTGTCCGAAGAAGCCAGCAACAGTTCTTGGCGTGATGATCAAGGAAATCGCGAAGATAACCGGGATAACACCTGCTGCATTAACTTTGATCGGAAGATGAGTAGACTGGCCGCCAACAGGCTTTGTTCCAACGACTCGTTTTGCATACTGAATCGGGATTTTCCGAACACCTTGTTGAATAAAGATAACACCCATAATAATGAGTACAATCGCAAGAGCAAGCAGTACAACCGTTACGATATGCATGAATAACTGATCGCTACCGCCTTCAAATTGCGTTGTGAAAAGCTGGTTAACTGCTGTAGGAATAGCTGCGGCAATCCCCGCAAAAATCAGAACTGAAATTCCGTTTCCAATCCCCTTAAGGGTAATCTGCTCACCCAACCACATTAAGAATGCAGTACCTGCAGTTAAAACTAACGCGATAAATAGATACGTAGCCGGGCTAGGGTTTTGTATAAGTCCTGGGAAAAGATTGTTAAAACCGATAGACATACCGATAGCTTGGATAAAACCAAGAACAATAGTTCCATAGCGAGTGAACTGAGCTAATTTCTTACGCCCAACTTCACCTTGCTTACTCCACTCCGTAAATTTAGGAACAACGTCCATCTGCAAAAGCTGCACGATGATCGATGCTGTAATATACGGCATGATACCCATAGCGAAAATGGAGAAGTTTTGTAACGCTCCACCGCCAAACGTATTTAAAAAACCAAAAATGTTAGCACTGTCGCCTGTACTGAATTTCAGTACGTCGCGATTTACACCAGGTACTGGGATGAATGTTCCAAGACGGAACACCACCAGCATTGCAAGTGTAAACAATATCTTGTTTCTCAGATCACCCACACGCATAATGTTGGAGATTGTCTGGAACATTAGATCACCTCAGTAGTTCCGCCCGCTGCTTCAATTGCTTCTTTAGCAGAAACAGAGAATTTGTGCGCCTTAACTGTAAGCTTAACTTCTAACTTGCCATTACCTAGAACTTTGATGCCGTTTTTAAGACTGCTAACTACTCCAGTTTCAATAAGAAGTTCAGGAGTAACCTCTGTGCCCTCTTCAAAACGAACAAGTTTCTCAAGATTTACAACTGCATACTCTTTACGAGTAGGGTTTGTGAATCCGCGTTTCGGTAAACGACGTGCTAGTGGATTTTGTCCACCTTCGAATCCAGGTCTAACACCACCGCCTGAACGAGAGTTTTGACCTTTGTGACCACGACCACTTGTTTTACCATTGCCTGATCCGATACCGCGACCTACACGGTTGCGAACTTTACGGGATCCTTCTGATGGCTTCAACTCATGAAGTTTCATCTGAGCACCTCCTCATGATTTATTTATCTTTTTAAGCTTCTAATTCTTTCACTGTTAAAAGGTGAGACACCTTGTTAACCATACCGCGGATAGCCGCGTTATCTTCGTGCACAACTGTCTGGTGCATTTTGCGTAAACCAAGTGTCTTAACAACGATACGTTGGTTTTCCGGACGGCCGATTACACTGCGAGTGAGGGTGATTTCTAATTTCTTAGCCATCTAAAGTTCCCTCCTTAACCTAAAAGCTCTTGTACTGATTTACCGCGAAGTTTCGCAACATCTTCAGCACGCTTTAAATTTTTCAAACCTTCAATTGTTGCACGAACCATGTTGATTGGGTTGTTAGATCCAAGTGACTTAGAAAGGATGTCACCTACACCAGCAAGCTCCAATACCGCACGTACAGGTCCACCAGCAATTACCCCAGTACCTTCAGATGCAGGCTTAAGAAGTACGTTACCTGCTCCAAAACGTCCAATTACTTGGTGAGGAATTGTTGTTTTTACGATCGGTACAGTTACTAAGTTTTTCTTAGCATCTTCGATCGCCTTACGGATCGCTTCTGGTACCTCTTGGGCTTTACCAGTACCGAATCCAACGTGACCGTTTTTGTCACCTACTACAACTACTGCAGCAAAGCGGAAACGACGTCCACCTTTTACTACTTTAGCTACACGGTTAACGGTAACGACGCGTTCTTCAAGTTCAAGTTTGTTAGGGTCGATACGCATCAGGTTCCCTCCTTCGATTAAAATTCTAACCCAGCTTCACGAGCTGCGTCTGCTAATGCTTTAATACGTCCGTGATATAAATATCCGCCTCGGTCAAATACTACCGATTTGATTCCTTTTTCTACTGCGCGCTTAGCGATTTCTTGACCAATCGCTTTAGCAGCATCTACGTTTCCACCGTTTTCTACACTTACACCTTTATCAAGGGAAGATGCAGATACAATTGTTACACCTGCTTGATCATCGATCAATTGAGCATAGATGTGCTTTGTAGAACGGAATACGTTCAAACGAGGACGTTGTGCTGTTCCGCTTACAACGCGGCGAACACGAGCATGTCTTTTCTTACGAGCGACATTCTTATCTGCTTTCGTGATCATCCTTTGCACTCCTTTCCGCTACCTAACGGCTTTATTTACCAGTTTTACCTTCTTTACGGCGAACGAATTCACCTTCGTAACGAATACCTTTACCTTTGTAAGGCTCAGGTGAACGAACTGAACGGATGTTTGCAGCAACTTCACCTACACGTTGCTTGTCAATACCCTTAACAATAACCTTCGTGTTAGAAGGTACTTCGATGTCGATTCCTTGCTCAGGAACGATTTCAACAGGGTGAGAGTAACCTACGTTAAGTACAAGCTTGTTACCAGCTTTGGAAGCACGATATCCAACCCCGATAATTTCAAGAGCTCTTTCATAACCGTTTGTTACACCGATTACCATGTTGTTTAATACGCTGCGAGTTGTACCATGCAATGCACGGTGCTCTTTGTGGTCGCTCGGGCGTTCCACAGTAATTTCGTTATCTTGAACATTAATCTTAATGTCAGCATTGAATTTGCGAGAAAGTTCACCTTTAGGGCCTTTTACAGAAACCGTGTTGTCATTAGCAACATCGATCGTAACGCCACCTGGAACTTCTATCGGTTTGTTACCTACGCGAGACATGTTGACACCTCCATTCGCTATTTATTACCAAACGTACGCTAGAACTTCGCCACCCATTTGTGATTGGCGAGCTTCTTTATCAGTCATAATGCCTTTTGATGTAGATACGATCGCAATACCAAGTCCTCCAAGAACACGTGGAAGTTCAGTTGATTTTGCATAAACACGTAAACCAGGCTTAGAGATACGCTTAAGACCTGAGATTACACGCTCGTTGTTAGAACCGTACTTAAGGAAGATGCGAATCATTCCTTGTTTGCTATCCTCTACATATTCCACATCGCGAACAAAACCTTCACGCTTAAGGATTTCAGCTATTTCTTTTTTCATATTAGAAGCAGGAAGCTCCAATTTATCGTGACGAACAGTGTTTGCGTTGCGGATACGAGTAAGCATATCTGCAATTGGATCTGTCATAACCATTACTAGTTACCTCCTTCCCTTTTTTCAGGGTATTACCAGCTGGCTTTTTTAACGCCAGGAATTTGACCTTTGTAAGCAAGTTCTCTGAAACAAATACGGCACAGTTTGAACTTGCGGATTACTGAATGAGGACGCCCGCAACGTTCACAGCGCGTATATTCTTGCACTTGGAACTTTTGCTTGCGTTGTTGCTTAGCAATCATGGATTTCTTTGCCACGGGTAAACCTCCTTTGGCTAAAGGTTATTTTTGGAATGGCATTCCGACTTGTGTAAGAAGCTCACGTGCTTCTTCGTCAGTGTTCGCAGTCGTTACGATAACGATGTCCATTCCGCGAACTTTGTTTACTTTATCATAGTCGATCTCCGGGAAGATCAATTGTTCTTTAACACCTAGCGTGTAGTTACCGCGGCCGTCGAAAGACTTCTTGGAAACCCCGCGGAAGTCACGTACACGTGGAAGGGAAACGCTGATTAACTTATCAAGGAAGTCATACATGCGCTCTCCGCGAAGTGTAACTTTTGATCCGATCGGCATACCTTCACGAAGTTTGAATCCAGCGATAGATTTCTTAGCACGCGTAATCACAGGCTTTTGACCAGCGATAGCTGTAAGTTCCTCTACTGCTGTATCTAACACTTTAGAGTTGGATACTGCTTCCCCAACACCCATGTTGATAACGATTTTTTCGATCTTTGGTGCTTGCATTACTGAACTGTAATTAAACTTTTCCATTAGAGATGGTAAGATCTCTGATTTATATCGCTCTTGTAGACGGTTCATTATGTGTCCTCCTTTCACTCTGAGACTTATTTATCTAGGGTTTCACCAGATTTTTTGGCCACACGAACTTTTTTCCCATCAACTACATTGTAGCCTACACGAGTAGGAGCACCAGTTTTAGGGTCAAGAGGCATTACGTTAGAAGCATGAATTGGTGCTTCTTGGCTAAGGATTCCACCTTGTGGATTAGCTTGAGAAGGTTTAGCGTGTTTCTTAACAACGTTCACGCCTTCAACAAGCACTCTGTTAAGCTTCGGATAAGCTTCAAGGATTACACCTTGTTTGCCTTTATCCTTGCCGGAAATAACTTGTACTTTATCGCCTTTTTTCACATGCAATGGCATTGTGATGTTGCACCTCCTTACAAGACAATAAACGCCTTGCTAGTAAATATATTAAAGAACTTCTGGAGCAAGAGATACGATTTTCATAAATTGCTTGTCACGAAGTTCACGTGCTACTGGTCCGAAGATACGAGTTCCTCGAGGACCTTTATCATCCTTAACGATTACAGCCGCGTTTTCATCAAAGCGGATGTAAGATCCGTCGTTACGGCGCATACCACGCTTAGAACGTACCACTACCGCCTTAACAACGTCACCTTTCTTAACAACGCCACCTGGTGTTGCGGACTTAACCGAACAAACGATAATGTCACCAACGTTAGCGTACTTACGACCAGAACCACCAAGAACTTTAATGCAAAGTAACTCTTTCGCACCGGAGTTATCAGCTACTCTTAAACGGGATTCTTGTTGAATCATGCGAATGGACCTCCTTTCGGATATGAGTATAATCCGAACAATTTATTAAATAATTACTGCTTCTTCTACTACTTCGATTAAACGGAATCGCTTGTCTTTAGAAAGCGGACGCGTTTCCATAACCTTTACGATATCGCCAATTTTAGCAGTGTTGTTTTCATCATGCGCTTTTAACTTTTTAGAGTATTTAACGCGTTTGTTATATAAAGTGTGAGTCTTGTATGTTTCAACAAGCACTGTAATCGTTTTGTCCATCTTGTCAGAAACAACACGACCAGTGTACACCTTGCGCTGGTTACGTTCACTCATTGTGCGAACCTCCTCTCAAGATTTAACCGTTAGTAATCCCAAGCTCTCTTTCGCGTAAAACCGTTTTTGCACGGGCAATTGCTTTACGAACTTCACGAATGCGGGCCGGGTTTTCAAGTTGACCTGTCGCTAGTTGGAAACGAAGGTTAAAAAGCTCTTCTTTAAGTGCTTTTGCTTTTTGTTCAACTTCTGCAGTGGTCAGGTTACGAATATCATTAGCCTTCATTTGTGTCACCACCCACTTCTTCGCGTTTAACAAACTTACATTTTACAGGAAGTTTGTGTGCTGCAAGACGCAACGCTTCGCGTGCCACTTCTTCAGAGACACCTGCGATTTCAAACATAACTTTTCCTGGCTTAACTACTGCTACCCATCCTTCAGGAGCACCTTTACCAGATCCCATTCGGACTTCTAGAGGCTTTGCAGTGTAAGGCTTTGACGGGAAAATTTTGATCCATACTTTACCGCCACGCTTCATATAACGAGTCATCGCAATACGAGCTGCTTCGATCTGACGGTTAGTAATCCAGCTAGCTTCAAGAGCTTGCAAACCGAATTCTCCGAAATGAACTTCAGTACCGCCTTTTGCGTTCCCACGCATTTTACCGCGGTGTTCACGACGATATTTAACACGTTTTGGCAATAACATAATTATTTGCCTCCTTCCTCTTTTTTCGTTCCTCTTGTTGGAAGGACCTCACCACGATAAATCCAGATTTTAACTCCAAGCTTACCGTAAGTTGTGTCTGCTTCAGCAGTACCGTAATCGATGTCTGCACGAAGTGTGTGAAGAGGAACTGTACCTTCACTATAATGTTCAGCACGAGCGATATCAGCTCCGCCAAGACGGCCTGACACTTGTGTTTTGATACCTTTCGCACCCATACGCATTGCACGTTGGATCGCCTGCTTCATAGCACGACGGAAAGATACACGGTTTTCAAGTTGACGAGCGATGTTTTCAGCAACTAGCTTAGCATCAACGTCAGCTTGCTTGATTTCAAAGATGTTTACATGAACTCGCTTGCCAGTGATGTCGTTAAGGGCTTTACGAAGTGCTTCAACTTCAGATCCACCTTTACCGATTACCATTCCTGGTTTAGCAGTTTTGATTGTGATATTAACACGGTTAGCTGCACGTTCGATTTCAACACCGGATACAGCCGCGTCTTTTAAACGCTTTTCAATATATGAACGGATCTTAAGGTCTTCATGTAAAAGATTAGCGTAATCCTTTTCAGCGTACCATTTTGAATCCCAGTCACGGATGACGCCAATACGTAGACCTATTGGATTTACTTTTTGACCCACGTCTTAACCCTCCTTCTTTTCAGAAACAACGATTGTGATGTGGCTAGTACGTTTGTTGATGCGGCTTGCGCGACCCATCGCACGAGGACGGAAACGCTTAAGAGTAATACCTTCATCAACGAACGCTTGCTTAATCACTAAGTTGTTCGGTTCCATTTCATAGTTGTGTTCTGCGTTTGCGATAGCAGACTTAAGCACCTTTTCAATTACAGGAGAAGCTGCTTTAGGCGTCAAACGTAGAATCGCAAGTGCTTCACCTACTTGCTTACCTCGAATCAAGTCGATTACGATGCGAGCTTTACGAGGAGCAATACGCACTTGTTTAGCAATTGCTTTTGCTTCCATTTTGTGTACCTCCCCTCAATTAACGTCTTGTTTTCTTATCATCGGCTGCGTGACCTTTGTAAGTACGCGTTGGAGCGAATTCACCCAACTTGTGACCGACCATATCTTCTGTACAATATACCGGCACATGCTTACGACCATCATAAACAGCGATTGTGTGACCGATGAAGTCAGGGAAAATCGTAGAACGACGAGACCAAGTTTTAACTACTTTCTTGTCGTTAGATTCATTAAGTGCCTCGACCTTTTTCATCAAGTGGTCATCTACAAAAGGCCCTTTTTTCAAACTGCGACCCATTCGAGAACCTCCCTTTGTGTTTGCGCTACGGCTCGATTGAACCGTAGGACAATCACATTATTTTTTGCGACGACGTACAATGTACTTGTCAGTTTGGCTATTTTTCTTACGAGTTTTATATCCAAGAGTTGGTTTACCCCATGGAGACATTGGTGATTTACGTCCGATTGGAGCGCGTCCTTCACCACCACCGTGTGGGTGATCGTTAGGGTTCATTACAGAACCACGAACTGTTGGGCGGATACCCTTCCAGCGAGAACGACCAGCTTTACCAACGTTCACAAGTTCGTGCTCTAAGTTACCAACTTGACCGATTGTTGCACGGCAAGTAAGAAGGATCATACGAACTTCACCAGAACCAAGACGAACTAGCGCATACTTTTCTTCTTTACCAAGAAGTTGAGCTTCAGCACCAGCTGAACGAGCTAATTGTCCACCTTTACCAGGCTTAAGTTCGATGTTGTGAATTGTAGAACCTACAGGAATGTTAGCTAATGGAAGTGAGTTACCTACTTTAATATCAGCTTCAGTTCCTGACATGATTTCTTGTCCTACTTTGATTCCTTTAGGAGCAAGGATGTAACGCTTCTCACCATCTGCATAGTGGATAAGAGCGATGTTTGCTGTACGGTTTGGATCGTACTCGATTGTAGCAACGCGACCTGGTATTCCATCTTTGTTACGTTTGAAATCGATGATACGATACTTACGCTTGTGTCCACCACCTTGGTGACGAACTGTTAGTTTACCTTGGTTGTTACGCCCAGCTTTTTTGCTAAGAGGAGCAAGCAAGGATTTTTCTGGTTGGTCAGTTGTAATTTCAGCAAAATCAAGCTGAGACATGTTACGACGACCGTTAGTTGTCGGTTTAAACTTTTTGATACCCATTGTAATTTCCCTCCTTTACGAGTTCTTTTTAAACTCCTTCAAAAAAGTCGAGTTCTTTGCTTTCTGGAGTTAATGTAACTACTGCTTTTTTACGCTTAGAAGTGTAACCAGTATGACGGCCTACACGCTTAAACTTACCTTTGTAGTTAGCAGTGTTAACAGATTGAATTTTTACGCCAAAGATTTCTTCTAGTGCACCTTTGATTTGAGTCTTAGTAGCACGAGGGTTTACTTCGAACGTGTATTTTTTGTCAGCCATTATTTCAGTAGAACGCTCTGTAATAACGGGGCGCTTAATCACATCACGAGCTTCCATTATGCGAGCACCTCCCCTACTTTTTCCACAGCGTCTTTAGTCATAAGAAGCTTGTCGTGGTTTAACACGTCAAGAACACTAACGCCGTTAGCTGTAACAACTGTTACGCCAGGGATGTTACGTGCAGACAATGCAACAGCGTCATTGTAATCAGCAGTTACAACTAATGCTTTACGATCTGCGGATAGATTTGCAAGAACTTGCTTCATTTCCTTTGTTTTAGGAGCTTCGAATGCAAGTGCTTCTAAAACGATCAAGTCGTTATCTAGAACCTTTGAAGATAGCGCTGATTTAATAGCTAAGCGACGAACCTTCTTAGGTAATTTGTAAGAATAGCTTCTTGGTGTTGGTCCGAAAACCACTCCACCGCCAACCCATTGTGGAGAACGGATAGATCCTTGACGAGCACGTCCAGTACCTTTCTGTTTCCAAGGCTTGCGTCCACCACCAGCAACTTCAGAACGGTTCTTTACATCATGCGTTCCTTGGCGCTGTGATGCTTGCTGCATAATAACAGCGTCGAAAAGCACGCTTTTATTTGGTTCAATACCGAATACGGATTCGTTTAATTCGATATCGCCAGCTTGAGTACCATCTTGTTTAAATAATGCTACTTTTGGCATCAGATTGTCCTCCTTCCTTATTTAGCATCCTTTGCTTTAACAGCAGAGTTAATTGTAACGTAGCTCTTTTTCGCTCCAGGTACGTTACCTTTGATTAGTAGAAGATTACGTTCTGCATCAACCCTAACAACTTCAAGGTTTTGTACAGTTACTGTATCTCCGCCAGTACGTCCAGGTAATGCTTTCCCTTTGAAAACACGGTTAGGGTCAACAGCACCCATTGAACCAGGACGACGGTGGTAACGGGAACCGTGGCTCATTGGCCCGCGTGATTGCCCGTGACGTTTGATAACACCTTGGAATCCTTTTCCTTTAGATGTACCAGTAACGTCTACAGCGTCACCTTCTGCAAAAATGTCAGCTTTGACTTCCTGACCAACTTCGTATCCCGCAACATCAACATTACGGAATTCTTTAACGTAGCGCTTAGGGCTCGTGCTAGCTTTTGCAGCATGTCCTGCTTGCGGCTTGTTAGTACGAGAGTCTTTTTTATCATCAAATCCAAGTTGGATAGCTTCGTAGCCATCATTCTCAACGGATTTCTTTTGAAGAACAACGTTAGGAGTTACTTCTACTACAGTAACTGGAATTAAATCTCCGTTTTCTGCGAAAACTTGAGTCATACCAATTTTTCTACCTAAGATTCCTTTGGTCATTCGTCACACCTCCTATTAATAAGTAAAATATTTATTAGCAAACGTGAAATTATAGTTTAATTTCGATGTCTACACCAGACGGTAGATCCAAACGCATTAACGAATCAACTGTTTGTGGTGTTGGCTCGATAATATCGATCAAGCGCTTATGAGTACGCATTTCGAACTGCTCACGAGAGTCCTTGTACTTATGAACCGCACGAAGGATCGTGTAGATCGCTTTCTCAGTAGGTAGTGGGATAGGACCAGATACCTTTGCTCCTGAACGCTTAGCAGTTTCTACGATTTTTTCAGCTGATTGATCAAGAATTCTGTGATCATACGCCTTTAAACGGATACGAATCTTTTGCTTTGCCATTTTTTTCCCTCCTTTATTCGCCTATTTTGATAAACAGACATTGCTCCGCGGAAATTCAACCTGATGTCACCAGCCATGGCAAAGGGGCCTAGTGTGTCAGCAACCTTCCGGATCATCGCAGTGAATGACCAACATTACTTATTATAGAGAAAAGCAACGCCTAATGCAAGTTTTATTTGCATTTATTTATCGCTAATCGCACTTTTTCTATTATAGAGACTTTATCCCGTGATTTCAACTTCCTTTTTCTTCTTTTGCACATTTCTTTAATACACTTGAATGTGTTTCTTCTATATATAGAAGATATTCTATTGGCGGTGGCGATCTTAGATTGTTTCCGCTCGAAGTGGCGGCGAATGAATTTGATTTATAACACGCGGATTTGTGGTGTACACTCGCAGGATCATGCTCCATATTTCAAGAATTACGGTTTGATATACCGTTCCGTGCAGCTATTTCCTTTAAAACTGATCCTAAATCACTTTTACCTCAACTTTTTTAGAGCAAACTTTCAAGTATTATTAAGGGCCCTTTTCTAAAAGATTGTTGCTATGTGTTTTTTCTATTCTCATCATTTGCAAGTTGATTGAAGTGCAAGGTTGCCGACTCCTACGGGACGAGCGGTCAGGTGGAGACTCCTAATGGCGCAAAGCGGCAGGAGGCTCACCGCACGCCCCGTGGAAAGCGAGCAACCTGGAACGGAAATCAACTACTTCCAAAAGCAACAAAGTTTTACGAAAACATCCTTTATTAAAATGAATGCGAATATATACAAAAAAAACACCCTCCAAAAGGAGAGTGTTTTTTATAAAAGAGTAATGAGATTACTCAGTGATTGTTGCAACTACGCCTGCACCAACTGTACGTCCACCTTCACGAATAGAGAACTTAGTTCCTTCTTCGATAGCGATTGGAGCGATTAGTTCTACAGTCATCTCAACGTTATCTCCAGGCATAACCATTTCTACGCCTTCAGGAAGTTGGATGATACCAGTTACGTCAGTTGTACGGAAGTAGAACTGAGGACGGTAGTTAGAGAAGAATGGAGTGTGACGTCCACCCTCTTCTTTTGAAAGAACGTATACTTCTGATTTGAACTTAGTGTGAGCTTTAACAGTACCTGGCTTAGCAAGAACTTGTCCACGCTCAACATCGTCACGGGAAACCCCACGAAGAAGTGCACCAATGTTGTCACCAGCTTCAGCATAGTCAAGAAGCTTACGGAACATTTCAACACCTGTTACAGTTGTTGATTTTGGCTCTTCAGTAAGACCAAGGATCTCAACTACGTCACCAACTTTTACTACTCCACGCTCAACACGTCCAGTAGCAACTGTACCACGACCAGTGATTGAGAATACATCCTCAACTGGCATCATGAATGGCTTTTCAGTGTCACGAGGAGGTGTTGGGATATAAGAATCTACAGCATCCATTAGCTCATAGATTTTAGCTTCCCAATCAGCGTCTCCTTCAAGAGCTTTAAGAGCAGAACCTTTGATTACAGGAATGTCGTCTCCTGGGAAGTCATACTCAGAAAGAAGGTCACGAACTTCCATTTCAACTAGCTCAAGAAGTTCTTCGTCGTCTACCATGTCACACTTGTTCATGAATACAACAAGGTAAGGTACACCTACTTGACGAGAAAGAAGGATGTGCTCACGAGTTTGTGGCATTGGGCCGTCAGCAGCAGATACTACTAGGATCCCACCATCCATTTGTGCTGCACCAGTGATCATGTTCTTAACATAGTCAGCATGTCCTGGGCAGTCTACGTGTGCATAGTGACGAGAATCAGTTTCATACTCAACGTGTGCAGTTGAGATTGTGATTCCACGTTCGCGCTCTTCTGGAGCACCATCGATTTGGTCATAAGCCATTGCTACACCCTTACCGTTTTTCTTTGCAAGAACAGTAGTGATAGCAGCTGTTAAAGTTGTTTTACCATGGTCAACGTGACCAATAGTACCAATGTTAGCATGCGTTTTGGAACGATCAAATTTCTCTTTACCCATGAGAAAGATTCCTCCTTAAATATGGTTACATATAGTAGATTTTTTTATTTAAAACAGACAGGTTATACTGCCCATTTTAGATTACATGAAAATGTTGTTTCTTACAACCGAAGCGATTAAGCTCCAGTTGCTTTTTTGATGATTTCTTCAGAAATCGACTTAGGTACTTCTTCGTAGTGATCGAAGTGCATTGAGTAAGTACCGCGGCCTTGTGTACGAGAACGCAAGCTAGTTGCGTAACCGAACATTTCTGCAAGTGGAACCATCGCTTTAACGATTTGTGCATTACCACGAGCTTCCATACCTTCAACACGTCCACGACGAGAAGTTACGTCACCCATGATATCACCCATGTACTCTTCAGGAACCGTTACTTCAACTTTCATAATCGGCTCTAAGATTGCAGGGTCACACTTTGCTTTTGCGTTCTTAAGTGCCATTGAACCGGCAATCTTAAACGCCATTTCGTTGGAGTCAACATCATGGTAAGATCCATCAACGATACGAGCTTTTAGGTCAAGTAATGGGAAACCAGCAAGCATTCCGTTTTTCATTGATTCTTCAATACCAGCTTGAACTGCAGGGATGTATTCACGAGGAACTGCCCCACCAACGATTTTGTTTTCAAATACGAATCCAGATCCTTCTTCACCTGGCTCGAATTCAACCCAAACGTGACCGTATTGTCCACGACCACCAGACTGACGAACGAATTTACCTTCAACTTTAGCAGCTTGGCGAATCGTTTCACGGTAAGCAACCTGAGGAGCACCCACGTTAGCTTCTACCTTGAATTCACGGCGCATACGGTCAACTAGGATATCAAGGTGAAGCTCACCCATACCTGCGATGATCGTTTGTCCAGTTTCTTCGTTTGTTTCAGTACGGAATGTTGGATCTTCTTCAGCAAGCTTAGCAAGCGCCATACCCATCTTGTCTTGGTCTGCTTTAGACTTCGGCTCGATAGATAGTGAGATAACTGGCTCTGGGAATACCATGGATTCTAAGATAACAAGGTTCTTTTCATCACATAGTGTATCACCAGTTGTAGTATCTTTAAGACCTACAGCAGCTGCGATATCTCCAGCGTATACGATTGAGATCTCTTCACGGGAGTTTGCGTGCATTTGAAGGATACGTCCAACACGCTCGCGCTTTCCTTTTGTAGAGTTCTGTACGTATGATCCAGAGTTTAATGTACCTGAGTACACACGGAAGAATGTTAACTTACCAACATAAGGGTCAGTCATAACTTTAAATGCAAGTGCAGAGAATGGTGCTTCGTCACTTGATTCACGAGTTACTTCTTCTTCAGAGTCAGGAAGTACACCTTTAATAGCTGGTACATCAACCGGCGATGGAAGGTAATCAAGAACAGCGTCAAGCATAAGCTGAACACCTTTGTTCTTAAATGCCGAACCACACATTACTGGGTAGAACTCAACGTTACAAGTTCCTTGACGGATACCTGCTTTAAGCTCTTCCTTCGTAATTTCTTCGCCTTCTAAGTACTTCATCATCATTTCTTCGTCTAGCTCAGCTACCGCTTCAATTAACTTGTTACGGTATTCTTCAGCCAACGGCATGTGCTCTTCAGGAATTTCACGAACTTCGATATCAGTACCGAGGTCGTTTCCGTAGAATACAGCGTTCATTTCAACTAAGTCGATGATAGCTTCGAATTGGTCTTCAGCACCGATCGGTAATTGGATCGGGTGAGCATTTGCACCAAGACGATCATGGATAGTTTTTACGGAATATAAGAAATCCGCACCAATCTTGTCCATTTTGTTTACGAATACTACACGAGGTACTCCGTAAGTTGTAGCCTGACGCCATACTGTTTCTGTTTGTGGTTCTACACCTGATTGAGCATCAAGTAAAGCAACCGCTCCGTCTAATACACGTAATGAACGTTCTACTTCAACTGTAAAGTCTACGTGTCCTGGTGTGTCAATAATGTTGACACGGTGACCTTTCCATTGAGCAGTTGTAGCAGCGGAAGTAATCGTGATTCCACGCTCTTGTTCCTGCTCCATCCAGTCCATTTGTGAAGCTCCTTCATGAGTTTCACCGATTTTGTGGATACGGCCAGTATAGTAAAGTACACGTTCAGTAGTCGTTGTTTTACCAGCATCGATGTGAGCCATGATACCGATATTACGAGTATTTTTTAAGGAGAATTCTCTAGCCATGAATTTCTCTCCTTCCTTATGCAAAGGAATTTTTATAGTGTTGTAGAGACAGTCCGAAAACTGCCTCTAAAATTTTACCAGCGGTAGTGAGCAAACGCTTTGTTTGCTTCTGCCATTTTGTGCATATCTTCGCGCTTCTTAACAGAAGCACCAGTGTTGTTTGCAGCATCCATGATCTCATACGCAAGACGTTCTTCCATTGTCTTTTCTCCGCGTAGACGAGAGTAGTTCGTTAGGTAACGAAGTCCTAAAGTTGTACGACGCTCTGGGCGAACTTCAACTGGTACTTGGTAGTTAGCTCCACCAACACGGCGAGCACGAACTTCAAGAACTGGCATGATATTTTTAAGAGCTTGTTCAAACACTTCCATAGGATCTTGGTTTGTACGTTCTTTAATAAGATCGAACGCATTGTACAAGATTGTTTGAGCTACCCCTCTCTTACCGTCAATCATAATTTTATTGATTAGACGAGTTACAAGCTTAGACTTGTAAATTGGATCAGGTAACACATCACGACGAGCAACAGGTCCTTTACGTGGCATGTGGTCCCCTCCTTTCTGATAGTTGTTTAATTTATTTTAATATTATTTCTTAGCTTCCTTTGGACGCTTCGTTCCATACTTAGAACGACCTTGCATACGGTTAGTAACACCAGCCGTATCAAGAGCACCACGAACGATGTGGTAGCGTACCCCCGGTAAATCTTTTACACGTCCTCCACGGATAAGAACAACACTGTGCTCTTGAAGGTTGTGTCCGATACCAGGAATGTAAGCTGTAACTTCGATTCCGTTTGTTAGACGAACACGGGCATACTTACGAAGCGCCGAGTTCGGCTTCTTAGGAGTCATAGTACCAACACGCGTACAAACTCCACGCTTTTGCGGAGATGAAACGTTAGTTTGGGACTTTTTGAAGCTGTTGTAACCTTTGTTTAACGCAGGAGAGTCAGATTTCTTTGTTTTAGAAACACGACCTTTGCGAACTAATTGGTTAATTGTAGGCATTTTTTATTTCCTCCTCTCTCGTTTTGTAATACCACCGACCCAGGTGGTTCATTTTAGGACAAAAGAAAGTTTTTGCGAGCGGAGCGATCTTACTACTCATCGCAAAAACGTTTATTTTATCCTTTTATCGCAACAGTTGCGGCCCCGACATCTATACCGCATGCTTTTCCAAGCTTTTTCATGGAATCAACCTTTACGATCGGTACGTGCTTCTCTTCAGCAATCTGCAATACTTTGCTCGTTACTCGAAAATCAGCGTCTTCCGCAACGACCAGCTCTTTGACCTCGCCGTTCTGTAAAGCTTTGATTGTTTGCTTAGTACCTACGATAATTTCAGAAGCCTGTGTCACTTTTTCATAAGACATACAAATATCCTCCAAAGCAACATTTCTTTAGGAGCACATCCGTAATCATATCACCGATGCGCTCCAAATGTCAACATTTCATTTATTAATCTTGAGAAACAAGTTCAGTTGGCAGATCTGCCTCTTCCGTGTTCTCTTCTTCAACTACTGGAGAGTTGATTCCGATGTTTCTGTAACGGTTCATACCTGTTCCAGCCGGGATCAGCTTACCAATAATAACGTTTTCCTTAAGTCCGAGAAGCTCGTCACGCTTACCTTTGATAGCAGCGTCAGTAAGAACTCGAGTTGTTTCCTGGAACGATGCAGCAGACAAGAACGATTCTGTTTCAAGAGATGCTTTTGTAATACCAAGAAGCACCGGACGTCCTGTAGCAGGAGTTCCACCTTCAAGAAGTACATTACGGTTAACATCTGTAAATGCATGGATGTCCATAAGTGCTCCTGGAAGTACTTGAGAATCACCAGAGTCGATGATACGCACTTTACGAAGCATTTGGCGAACCATTACTTCAACGTGCTTATCTCCGATTTCTACCCCTTGCATACGGTAAACTTTCTGTACCTCACGCAATAGGTATTCTTGTACGCCTTCAGCACCGCGTACTTTAATTAATTCCTTAGGATCAATTGAACCTTCCGTCAATACTTGACCGGCAGTTACCTTATCTCCTTCAACCGCTTTAATACGGGCACCGAAAGGAATTGTGTAAGATCTAGATTCAATTTCACCTTGAACGACAACTTCACGCTTATCTTTATTGTCATTTACGCCAACAACCGTACCTTCAAGCTCTGAAATAACAGCCTGACCTTTCGGGTTACGCGCTTCAAACAATTCTTGGATACGCGGAAGACCTTGTGTGATATCGTCACCTGCTACCCCACCTGTATGGAAGGTACGCATTGTAAGCTGTGTACCTGGCTCACCGATGGATTGAGCAGCGATAATTCCAACAGCTTCCCCAACTTCAACGTCGGATCCTGTTGCAAGGTTGCGTCCGTAACATTTCTTACAAACACCGTGACGAGTGTCACAAGTAAATACAGAACGGATCGTTACTGCTTTCACGCCTACTTCTTCAATATGAGCGGCCATGTCTTCAGTGATCAGCTGATTAACGTCTGCAAGAATTTCTTTTGTTTCTGGGTGAAATACCTTTTTATATGCAGTACGACCAATTAAGCGCTCATGAAGCGGTTCGATCACTTCGTTGCCTTCTTTAATAGCAGCAACTTCTAAGCCACGGTCAGTTCCACAGTCATCTTCACGGACGATAACGTCTTGAGCAACATCAACCAAACGACGAGTAAGGTAACCAGAGTCAGCTGTTTTAAGGGCTGTATCGGCAAGACCTTTACGCGCTCCGTGAGTAGAGATAAAGTACTCGAGTACTGTTAGACCTTCACGGAAACTTGATTTGATCGGTAACTCGATGATTTTACCAGCCGGGTTGGCCATCAGACCACGCATACCAGCTAGCTGCGTAAAGTTAGACGCGTTACCACGGGCACCGGAGTCACTCATCATGAAGATTGGGTTTCGCTTATCAAGCGTACCCATCAATTTATTTTGGATTTCGTCTTTTGCCAAACTCCAAACATTAATTACACGCTCATAGCGCTCTTCTTCCGTGATTAGACCACGTCTGAATTGCTTTGTAACGTTAACTACTTTTTCTTCCGCAACAGCAAGGATTTCTTGCTTTTCTGGTAATACAACGATATCGGATACACCGATCGTAATACCAGCGCGTGTAGAATATTTGAATCCTAAGTCTTTCATGCGATCTAGCATTTTAGACGTTTCAGTAATCTTAAAGCGTTTGAACACTTCCGCGATAATCTTACCGAGGATTCCTTTCTTGAAAGGAACAATTTCTTCATGCTTCTGAATTTCTTCCTTCACATTAGATGCCGGATCTAAGAAGTACTTTTCAGGTGTCTCCACTTGAAGGTTCGTCGTAGTCGGTTCGTTAATGTACGGGAATGACGGAGGCAGGATTTCGTTGAATAACAACTTACCTACTGTAGTCATCAGAAGTTTAGATTGTTGTTCTTCCGTGAAAGTTTCTTTATTCAAGCTGGATACAGGCACGGCAATACGCGTATGCAAGTGTACATATCCATTTTCATAAGCGATGATCGCTTCATTGATGTCCTTAAATACAGACCCTTCACCAATAGCTCCTGCACGCTCAAGTGTTAAGTAATAGTTCCCTAATACCATATCCTGTGAAGGTGTTACTACCGGCTTACCATCTTTCGGGTTCAAGATGTTTTGGGCAGCAAGCATTAAGATACGAGCCTCTGCTTGAGCTTCAGCTGATAAAGGTACGTGGACCGCCATTTGGTCACCATCAAAGTCAGCGTTATATGCTGTACATACGAGTGGGTGAAGACGGATTGCACGGCCTTCAACAAGCGTTGGTTCGAATGCTTGGATACCAAGTCTGTGAAGTGTAGGTGCACGGTTAAGAAGTACTGGGTGCTCGCGAATAACTTCTTCTAAAACATCCCAAACTTCAGGCTGAACGCGCTCTACTTTGCGTTTTGCACTCTTAATGTTGTGTGCAAGACCTTTTGATACTAATTCTTTCATAACAAACGGTTTAAACAGTTCCAGTGCCATCTCTTTAGGCAGACCACATTGGTACATCTTAAGGTTCGGACCTACAACGATAACCGAACGTCCAGAGTAGTCAACACGTTTACCTAGCAAGTTTTGACGGAAACGTCCTTGTTTCCCTTTCAGCATGTGTGAAAGTGACTTTAACGGACGATTTCCTGGCCCTGTAACCGGACGGCCACGGCGGCCATTATCGATTAATGCATCGACTGCTTCTTGAAGCATACGTTTTTCATTTTGAACGATAATGTTAGGAGCACCTAGGTCTAATAGACGCTTCAAACGGTTGTTACGGTTGATAACACGACGGTATAGGTCGTTAAGGTCAGATGTGGCAAAACGGCCGCCATCAAGCTGTACCATCGGACGCAATTCCGGTGGGATAACCGGAAGTACTTCAAGAATCATCCAATCAGCATGGTTGCCAGAATGACGGAATGCTTCTAGTACTTCTAAACGCTTAATCGCACGTGTACGGCGTTGGCCTTGTGCAGTTTTAAGCTCTTCTTTCAACATCTCAACTTCTTTTTCAGCATCGATGTCTTCTAAAAGACGCTTGATCGCTTCTGCACCCATTTGTGCAGTGAAACCTTTTCCATACTTTTCACGGTATGTGCGGTATTCCTTTTCTGAAAGCAGTTGTTTCTTCTCAAGAGGAGTATCCCCTGTTTCAGTAACAACGTATGAAGCAAAGTAGATTACTTCTTCTAATGCTCTTGGAGACATATCCAAAACAAGACCCATACGGCTTGGGATTCCCTTGAAGTACCAAATGTGTGATACAGGAGCAGCAAGCTCGATGTGACCCATACGGTCACGTCGAACTTTAGCTCTTGTTACTTCAACACCACAACGGTCACAAACCACACCTTTATAACGGACGCGCTTATATTTTCCGCAATGACATTCCCAGTCTTTTGTAGGACCGAAAATTCTTTCACAGAACAAGCCGTCTTTTTCAGGCTTAAGTGTACGGTAGTTGATTGTTTCAGGTTTCTTTACTTCCCCTCTTGACCACGACCGGATTTTGTCCGGTGAAGCAAGACCAATTTTCATATATTCAAAATTATTTACGTCTATCAAGGAGCGTACCTCCCTTTTGATATCCTGTTTTAGTCATTCGAAGTGTAAGACTCAAGATTTAGATTTAATTTCTCGCTTGCCTGATCGTCTTCATCATCAAGCTCTCTCATTTCAATTTCCTTGTCATCTCCTGAACAGATCTTAACGTCCATTCCAAGAGATTGAAGTTCTTTGATCAATACTTTAAATGATTCTGGAACACCTGGTTCAGGAACGTTTTCACCTTTAACGATGGCTTCATACGTTTTCACACGGCCGACAACATCATCGGATTTAACCGTAAGAATTTCCTGTAGTGTGTATGCCGCGCCATATGCTTCAAGCGCCCATACTTCCATCTCACCGAAACGCTGACCTCCAAATTGTGCTTTACCACCAAGAGGTTGCTGTGTAACAAGTGAGTAAGGTCCAGTTGAACGAGCATGCAGCTTATCGTCAACCATGTGAGCCAGTTTGATCATATACATGACCCCAACTGATACACGGTTATCAAATGCAGCACCTGTACGTCCATCATAAAGTACCGTTTTACCATCGCGAGCCATTCCAGCTTCTTCGATCGTAGACCAAACATCTTCCTCACGCGCTCCATCGAATACCGGTGTAGCAACATGAATGCCTAGCTGACGTGCAGCCATTCCAAGGTGAAGCTCCAATACCTGACCGATGTTCATACGGGAAGGTACCCCTAGCGGGTTTAACATGATGTCAACTGGCGTTCCATCTGGAAGATAAGGCATATCTTCTTCAGGCATAATTTTAGAAATTACACCTTTGTTTCCGTGACGCCCGGCCATTTTATCTCCTTCGTGAATCTTACGTTTTTGCACGATATATGCACGAACGAGCTGATTCACACCCGGAGGAAGTTCATCGCCATCTTCACGGTTGAACACTTTAACGTCAAGGATGATTCCATCTCCACCATGAGGTACACGCAATGAAGTATCGCGGACTTCACGAGCTTTTTCACCAAAGATCGCATGTAATAAACGCTCTTCAGCTGTTAGTTCCGTTACACCCTTAGGCGTTACTTTACCAACTAAGATATCTCCATCTTTAACTTCCGCACCAACACGGATGATTCCGCGTTCGTCCAGGTTACGTAATGCATCTTCTCCGACGTTAGGAATATCACGAGTGATTTCTTCTGGTCCGAGTTTCGTATCACGTGCTTCTGACTCATATTCTTCAATATGGATCGAAGTGTATACATCATCTTTTACGAGACGTTCGCTCATAATGACAGCATCCTCGTAGTTGTAACCTTCCCAAGTCATGAAGGCAACAAGAACGTTACGACCTAAAGCAAGTTCACCTAGTTCCATTGAAGGTCCATCCGCTAAGATTTCCCCTTTCGTTACTCGGTCACCCGTGCTTACGATCGGACGCTGGTTATAACACGTTCCTTGGTTGGAACGAATAAACTTAAGCATGTTGTAAGTGTCAAGGTCGCCTGAAACTTCCTTGCCATCTACTTCTTTAATGCGGCGCACTTGAACTTGTTTTGCTGTAACACGTTCAACGATTCCTTCGTGCTTACAGATTACTGCAGCTCCGGAGTCTTTTGCAGATACGTGCTCCATTCCTGTACCAACGATCGGGGATTCAGGAACAAGTAAAGGTACAGCCTGACGTTGCATGTTCGCTCCCATTAGGGCACGGTTGGAGTCATCATTTTCCAAGAACGGAATACAAGCTGTCGCAGCAGATACAACCTGTTTAGGCGATACATCCATATAGTCGATGCGTTCGCGTTTTACAACAGTGTTGTCACCACGGAAACGTGCAATTACGTCTTCGTTCATGAACTCTCCGTTTTCACCTAAAATGGAGTTCGCTTGTGCAACTACGTATAAATCTTCTTCATCAGCAGTCAGGTAATCGATACGGCTCGTCACACGACCTGTTTCAGGATCGACCCGACGGTATGGCGTTTCGATAAATCCGTATTGGTTCACTTTCGCATAAGAAGAAAGTGAATTGATCAACCCGATGTTCGGACCCTCTGGTGTCTCAATCGGACACATACGGCCGTAGTGAGAGTAGTGAACGTCACGAACTTCAAAGCCTGCACGTTCACGTGTAAGACCACCTGGCCCTAGTGCAGATAGACGACGTTTATGCGTCAATTCTGCTAACGGGTTCGTTTGATCCATGAACTGTGAAAGCTGTGAGCTGCCGAAGAACTCTTTAATAGAAGCAATAACAGGACGGATATTGATAAGCGCCTGTGGTGTGATCGCATTTGTGTCTTGAATAGACATACGCTCACGAACAACACGCTCCATTCTGGAAAGTCCGATTCTGAATTGGTTTTGAAGAAGTTCACCAACAGAACGTAAACGACGGTTTCCAAGATGGTCAATATCATCTGTAGTTCCTACTTGATGCAATAGGTTGAAGAAGTAGTTAATAGAAGCAATAATGTCTGAAACCGTAATGTTTTTAATTTCTTTGTCAACAAGACCGTTTCCGATAACATTAATGATTCTTTCGCCTTCTTGATCGTCAGGTGCATAGATTTTAATAGATTGAAGAGCGATATCTTGATCTTCTGCCACTCCTCCTGCTGGTGTTACGGTTTTGAAACCTACACCACTTTCAAGAGCAGGGATAATCTTATCCAGCGTTCTGCGGTCAAGCAGCGTACCTTCTTCAGCAATCACTTCACCAGTTTCAGCATCAACAAGTGTTTCAGCTAACTTCTGGTTGAATAGACGATTCTTTATATGAAGCTTTTTATTGATTTTGTAGCGTCCAACGTTAGCCAAGTCATAGCGTTTCGGATCAAAGAACCTAGAATCTAATAAACTTTTGGCATTATCTACTGTTGGAGGCTCTCCCGGACGAAGACGCTCATAGATTTCGAGAAGGGCTTTTTCCGTTCCTTCTGTATTATCTTTATCCAGCGTATTGCGAAGATACTCGTCTTCTCCAAGCAAATCAATGATTTCTTGATCAGACCCAAACCCTAAAGCACGAAGCAATACGGTAATAGGGATTTTTCTTGTGCGGTCGATACGCACATAAACTACGTCCTTAGCATCTGTTTCGAACTCCAGCCAAGCACCGCGGTTTGGAATGACAGTAGCGGTAAAACCTTTTTTACCGTTTTTGTCGATTTTCTCACTATAGTAAACACTTGGTGAACGAACGAGCTGTGATACAATTACACGCTCTGCCCCGTTGATCACAAAGGTTCCCGTATCTGTCATTAACGGGAAATCTCCCATAAATACTTCCTGCTCTTTTACTTCGCCCGTCTCTTTATTGATCAGACGCACTTTCACACGAAGCGGAGCAGCGTAAGTAACATCGCGCTCTTTTGATTCATCTACAGGATACTTCGGCTCACCTAAGTTATAATCAATAAACTCTAAAACGAGGTTCCCTGTAAAATCTTCAATCGGCGAAATGTCTCGGAACATTTCACGTAACCCCTCATCAAGAAACCATTGATAGGAAGCGGTTTGAATTTCAATTAAGTTTGGTAATTCAAGCACTTCGCTAATCCTTGCATAACTTCTTCGTTGGCGGTGGCGTCCAAACTGAACTAGTTGACCTGTCAACTGCTTCACCCCTCAAATCCAGCGTTTTTTTCGTGTATCTTATTTCTATCTAACATTCTAGTAAGAAGGTTAGAAAACAAAAAGAAAAAGGGTTTCATATTTTTAAAACCGCAGTTTTCCTATTTTGATAAAAGCTATTATATAATTTTGTCCAACTTTTTTTGCATTCTATACGTCTAAACATGAGTAAAAAACGTTGATTTATCAACGTTTTTTCGCTTACCACGAAAAATAAGCAGCAAAATGCGAATCCATTGGCATTTTATAATACTAACATACGGAATTTATCAAGTCAAACTTTTATTGCGCGTAAAATATAGTAGCCTTTTTTCTTCGCAACCGTTTCAACTTGGCCGAATAATTGTTCCATTTTATCCAAAGCAGATGGTGCACCTTGTTTCTTTTGAATAACGACCCATAACTCGCCACCAACGCTAAGTTTATGGTACGCTTCTTCAAAAATTTGATGAACGACTGCCTTGCCTGCACGAATCGGCGGATTTGTGATAACAGCAGCGAACTCTTTATCTTCCACTTCAGCAAATAAGTAACTTTTATAGATCTTAACGTTATCGATCTTATTCTTATCTGCGTTCAGCTTAGCAAGTTCAATTGCTCTTTCATTGATATCCACCATTTGAACAACACGATCTTTTTCCGCTCTTGCAAGCGAAAGTCCGATCGGTCCGTATCCGCATCCTACATCTATATAATCACCAGGTGCTTCTGGAGGTACAAAGGACTCTATTAAAACACGGCTGCCAAAATCTACTTCTTTCTTTGAAAAGACACCAGCATCCGTCGTAAAGCGAAACTTTTCGCCGTTTAATAAAAAATCCCACGTCTCTCTTTTACTTTCTGTACCGGGTGTTTCAGAATAATAATGGTTCTTCATCGTTTTAAAACTCTCCTTACCTTCTGATAAAGACAGTATTCCCGTTCCGAAATTCTTTAACGGTCTATCTATAAATTGCTTTTACAATGTCGCCCCTTGAAAAGTAGTTGATTTCCGTTACAGGTGCTCGCTTTCCGCGGAGCAGGCGGTGAGTTATTTAAAAGATAGACATCCAAGAAATTATCCTTGCTCCTGCGTCTACAAGTAAATACTACCGAAGCCAACTTCCTCGTCGCATGCCTTGCGAGAAGCTTCCCAGGTGGTTGGCACGCACCTTGCATTCCAATCAACTTGCATATGATGAGAATAGCAACACCCTTCTAGAAGAAAGTCTTCTAAAAAGATATAACGAAACAAACAAAAAGGTCCGCCATCGGGCGAACCTTTTCTTTTGAATTACTTAACTTCAACAGAAGCTCCAACTTCTTCAAGCTTAGCTTTGATTTCTTCAGCTTCTTCTTTAGATACGCCTTCTTTAACTGGCTTTGGAGCACCGTCAACAAGTTCTTTCGCTTCTTTAAGTCCAAGACCTGTAAGTTCACGAACAACTTTGATAACTTTAATTTTTGAAGCTCCACCGCTTGCAAGAATTACGTCGAATTCAGTTTGCTCAGCAGCAGCGTCTCCACCAGCAGCTCCACCAGCTACAGCTACAGGAGCAGCAGCAGTTACACCAAACTCTTCTTCGATTGCTTTTACTAGGTCGTTAAGCTCTAAAACAGTCATTGTTTTTAAGCTTTCAATGATTTGCTCTTTAGACATTATAATTTCCTCCTTATGGAATGTAAGTTATTATTGGTTGAAGAATGGGCTTACGCACCTTGTTCTTCTTTTTGTTCTGCAACGGCTTTAGTAGCCAACGCAAAGTTGCGGATAGGTGCTTGAAGCACGCTGAGTACCATAGAAAGAAGTCCTTCTCTTGATGGAAGTTCAGCAAGAGCTTTCACTTCTTCTAGAGACGCGATACGTCCTTCGATTACACCCGCTTTGATTTCAAGCGCTTCGTGCTTCTTAGCGAAATCGTTAAGAATCTTAGCAGGAGCTACAACATCTTCATTAGAGAATGCGATCGCTGTAGGACCAGTTAAGTGTTCTGATAAGTTAAGGTCATTCTCTTCAGCCGCGCGGACTACCATTGAGTTTTTGTAAACTTTAAACTCGATGCCAGCATCACGTAAAGACTTACGAAGTTCAGTAACCTCAGAAACAGTAAGACCACGGTAGTCAACAAGGATTGTTGATTGGCTATTTTTGATTTTCTCAGAAATAGTGGATACTAACTGCTTTTTTGTTTCTAAAATGCTGCTCATTATTACACCTCCTGTAAAATGATTGCATCACCGCAGGTTTTGTCCAAAAACAAAGCCTCCATGTCGAGACATGGAGGCGTGAGTATCTAAAGTCATAAGTAAAGAACTAATGAGCTTATCGATGCTTCACCTCGGCAGGAAGATTTAAGCCAGTTGGCTCCTGCTGTCTACGGCATTCATCTGATGCGTTTGTGTTTAACAGTATATAATATAACGGGTCTGAACCCGTTTGTCAACTATCGTTTTACAGCAAATGAAGATGGATTAACTTTGATCCCAGGTCCCATAGTAGAAGAAACAGCTACGTTCTTCATGTAAGTTCCCTTTGCAGCTGCAGGCTTAACTTTCAACAATGTTTCGATGATTGTGTTAAGGTTTTCTGCAAGCTTTTCAGCTTCGAAAGAAACTTTACCGATTGGCACGTGTACGTTACCAGTCTTATCAACACGGTATTCTACTTTACCAGCTTTGATTTCGTTAATCGCTTTTTCAACTTCAAATGTAACTGTTCCAGTTTTAGGGTTAGGCATTAAACCTTTAGGTCCTAGAACACGTCCAAGTTTACCAACTTCAGCCATCATGTCTGGAGTTGCAACGATTACGTCAAACTCGAACCAGCCTTGTTGGATTTTGTTGATGTAGTCAGAATCGCCAACGTGATCTGCTCCAGCAGCTTCAGCTTCTTTTGCTTTTTCACCTTTAGCGAAAACTAATACACGTTGAGTCTTACCAGTTCCGTTTGGAAGCACTACTGCTCCACGAACTTGTTGGTCAGCTTTCTTTGTGTCTACACCTAGACGAACTGCAACTTCTACAGACTCGTCAAACTTTGCAGGAGCAGCCTTTTTTACTAGTTCGATTGCTTCTGCAGCGTCATATGCTTTTGTGCGGTCTACTAATTTAGCCGCTTCTTGGTACTTCTTACCTTTGTTTGCCATTGTATTGTCCTCCTTATGTGGTTTAGCGGATATTCCTCCCACTTATTGCGCTTAACTTAAACGCAATCGAACGCATTGCATGAATAAAGGTTGCGAACCGTTTAAAGGGCAGGATATCAATCCTTTTACTCGCAACCTAATAGACATGACACACGGAATTAGTCTTCGATAACAATTCCCATGCTGCGTGCTGTACCTTCAACCATACGCATTGCAGCTTCTACGCTAGCAGCGTTTAGGTCAGGCATTTTTGATTCTGCGATTTCGCGAACTTTATCACGCTTTACAGTCGCAACTTTTTTCTTGTTTGGCTCACCAGAACCTGACTCGATTCCCGCAGCTTTCTTTAAAAGAACAGCAGCCGGAGGAGTTTTAGTGATGAATGTAAATGAACGGTCTTCGAAAACCGTGATTTCTACCGGAATGATTAAACCAGCTTGATCAGCAGTACGAGCGTTGAATTCTTTACAGAATCCCATGATGTTTACCCCAGCTTGTCCTAGTGCAGGTCCAACTGGCGGTGCCGGGTTTGCTTTACCAGCAGGGATTTGCAATTTCACCATTTTAATAACCTTTTTAGCCACGCGACACACCTCCTTAAGTCCGTGATGTGGTATTAGGGCCTAAACCCTCCCACTCAAAAATACGCTTCCCCTCCTAAAAGAGAAGAAGCAGTTGATTAGTAATATCAAACATAAAAAATTCTATCACCTTTTCGAAGTGATTACAAGTCTTTTTCCATTATAACTTGCTAACTTGGTTAAACTCGAGTTCAACAGGTGTCTCACGGCCAAACATATTGACGTGAACTTTCAGCTTGCGTTTTGTTGCATCGATCTCTTCGATCGTACCTACGAAGTCAGCAAAAGGACCTTCTTTTACTTTTACAGATTCCTTAATTTCGAAATCAACTTCAACACGCGGCGCTTCAATACCCATACCTTTAAGAATATGATCTACTTCCTCAGGCAAAAGTGCCGTTGGCTTTGAGCCCGCTCCAGCAGAACCGACAAATCCAGTTACCCCAGGTGTATTACGTACAACGTACCATGAATCATCTGTCATGATCATTTCCGTTAATACATAACCAGGGAAAACTTTCTTCATGCTTGTTTTTGTCTTGCCGTTCTTTGTTTCGGTCTCTTCTTCTACAGGTACAAGTACACGGAAAATTTTATCTGTCATCCCCATAGATTCCAAACGCTTTTCCAAGTTTGCTTTTACTTTGTTTTCATAACCTGAATAGGTATGAACTACGTACCAATTTTTTTCCATACGATGGGACCCGTGTCCTTTCCCTCCTAAAATGGATATACTCTAGCATTCTATCCAAAAGAAGCTGTATCTAATCTACCCTAAAATAAGCTCAACTAATTGTGAAATACCTAAATCCACAACCCAGAAGAACAAAGCCATAACCACTACAGTTGACAATACAACCCCTGTATAGCGAAATAATTCTTTTCGCGCAGGCCAGCTAACGCGCTTCATTTCCTTGTTTACATCAGAAAGAAACTTTGCTGGTGATTTTTTTGTCTTTTCTGCAACATCCGCCATCTTCATAAACCCCCATGCTTTCATTCATTTAACATTTATAAAAAAAAGCTTACTTCGCTTACTTAGTTTCCTGGTGAATGGTATGAGCATTGCAGTAACTGCAAAACTTTTTAACCTCGACTCGTTCAGGATTGTTTTGTTGGTTCTTCATCGTTGTATAATTTCTTTTTGAGCATTGTTTACAGGCTAAAAAAACTTTTTTTCTCATGCTAAATAAACACCTTTCGTGCGACAAACCCACTCATCCACGTTACAATGTTACTTTTAAAACATTAACATAGGGGTATAAGCTTGTCAATAAAGGGAAAATGGTGGTTTATCTCATCTAAACTTAGTTTTAAATCCATACTAAGACGAAATTTTTCTTAGGGCTTGTCGTTATCTCTCATATTTCTTTGGCTTCTTTGATAAGTTGATTGGAGTGTAAGGTGTGAGACTCTCGGCTAGGACGAGCGGTCAGGTGGAGACACTTAGGAAGCAAAGCGGCAAGTGGCTCACCGTACGCCCCGCGGAAAGCGAAGCACCTGAAACGGAAATCAACATTTTTCAACGACAACACCAAAAGAAAAAGAGCAGGAACAATCCCCGCTCTTAAGATGATATTTCCCTTAGTTCTAAATAACGCTCTAATTTACGTTTCACTCGCTGAAGCGCGTTGTCGATCGACTTCACGTGTCTGTCGAGATCCACTGAGATTTCCTGGTATGATCTTCCGTCTAGGTACAGCATGAGAACTTTTCGTTCCAGGTCACTTAATATTTCTCCCATCTTCACTTCAATATCATCAAATTCTTCTTGGTTGATAATCAGTTCTTCAGGATCAGTGACTTTTGTACCGCAAATAACATCCATCAGTGTACGGTCAGATTCTTCATCATAGATGGGCTTGTCCAACGACACATAAGAATTTAACGGAATGTGCTTTTGTCTGGTTGCCGTTTTGATAGCGGTAATCATTTGCCTCGTAATACATAGTTCGGCAAAAGCTTTAAAGGATGACAGCTTGTCCTCTTTAAAATCACGAATCGCTTTATAAAGCCCGATCATGCCTTCTTGAATAATATCTTCACGGTCTGCACCGATCAAAAAGTATGATCTTGCTTTCGCACGAACAAAATTCTTATACTTGTTAATCAAATATTCAAGTGCTGCGCTGTCCCCCTCATGAACCAGTTCCACAAGGCTTTCATCTTCCATGAGCTCGTAATCGCTTACTGACAGTTCCTTGAGATCTATGTTCACGACAAATCCCCCCACCAGGTTTTTACCGGCAAAATATAGCAATATTATAGCTCATAATTCACAAAAGCGTCAACATTCCTTATTTTTGACCTCTTCTCCATCTTTCAAATATTTCGGCAATTTCGTCTGAAAGAAGGATAGATGATGAGTTTTGTTTTCTTTTCCGCTCGCCAACTGACACATGGATGTGCTTTTCAATCTCATCCATTTCGTTCTTTAATTCTCGGGCGGATTTTCGAAGTGCACCTTTACCAAAGATCTGCCACTGTTCTGTTGAATCCGAGGTTGCTACGTAAATACGCGTATCAATCGATTTTAATTCTCCGACCAGCCGTTCAATCCGTTCATCCGCTGTTTCATTCTCACGTGTGAAGATCACTTCCACACGATGATTTTGGGTCTTTTTCTCTGTGCCGGGAGAAAGGTGGGCATCAAATACAACAATTACTTGATACCCTGTTGTTCCCTGGTACTCTGCCATATATTCGATCAGCATGTCTCTTGCTTTCGCAAAGTCTGATGTTTTTAAGCTCCGAAGTTCGGGCCATGCGCCAATGATGTTGTAGCCATCAACAATCAAATAGTGGCGGGTTTTCATTTTCGCGCTTCTAGCGGATTGCGGTTGCGGTACACTTCATACATCAAAAGGCTGGCAGCAACTGAAGCATTAAGTGAAGTTACTTTACCCTTCATTGGAAGCTGAACAAGGAAATCGCATGTTTCTGAAACGAGTCTTCCCATCCCTTTTCCTTCGCTTCCGATCACAAGACCTAACGGCATGTCCCATTTTGCTTGTCTGTAGTCATCTTTCCCTTTCATATCAGCACCGGCAAACCACATGCCTCGATCTCTTAATTCTTTCATCGTCTGAACGAGATTGGTTACACGAACAACCGGAATGTATTCAATCGCTCCTGTTGAAGCTTTCGCTACTGTTGCCGTTAAACCTACAGAACGTCTTTTCGGAATGATGATGCCATGAGCTCCCACTGCATCGGCTGTACGCATGATCGAACCAAGGTTATGAGGATCTTCCAGCTCGTCCAATAAAATAAAGAACGGCTCTTCCCCGCGCTCTTCAGCAATTTTAAATAAATCATCGATATCCGCATAAGAGTACGCTGCAACACCTGCGATAACACCTTGGTGATTGCCTCCTCCGCTCAATGAATCCAGCTTCTGTTTTGGTACATATTGCACAAGAACGTTTTGCTTTTTAGCCATCGAAACGATCGTGCTTACCGGTCCTTTTTGAGAACCTTCACCTACAAAAATTTTATTAATATCACGGCCGGATCGCAGTACTTCCATAACCGGATTTCGCCCAATGATCAGTTCTTGTTCTTTTTGGTCTTTTGCTTCACTCATCTTTTAGACCTCCCCTTTATTAAAATTATCTGTTAACACATATTCCATCATGTTCTTAAGACGGTCATGCTGATTTAACAGATAGAGATAACCGATGATCGCCTCAAAGCTGGTCGCATGCCTATACGTTTGAACATCCGTGTTTTTCGGGACAGTTCCTTGGTTAGCATTGCGCCCCCTCTTAATAACAGCGACTTCTTCATCTGTAAAATAGTTTTCTTCGAGCAGCTGAACGACCATGCTTGCCTGAGCTTTTGCCGAAACAAATTTAGTTGCTGATACATGAAGCCTGTTCGGTTTCACCTGACCGTTTCGGATCAGATGTTCACGTACGAATTGCTCCATAACCGCATCACCCATGTAAGCAAGCGTGGTCCCGTTCAATTGTTTGATATCTGAATCTGTTATTTTCATTACTTATCTCTTTTCCACCGTACACCTTGTGCGGTATCTTCCAAAATAATGTGCTGTTCTTTCAACAGATCACGTATTTCATCAGCGCGAGCAAAGTTCTTTTCTTTACGCGCTTCGTTCCGTTCTTGAATCAGAGCATCAATCTGTTCATCTAATAATTCCTCTTCTTTATGAAGAGTCAGCCCCAACACACCAGCAAGCTCATCGAACAGAGCAATGAATTCTGTAATAATTGCTTTTGAAGTGTTCTTCTCTTGTAAATACACGTTCGCTTCTCGTGAAAAATCAAAAAGAATAGAGATGGCATTCGCTGTGTTGAAATCATCATCCATATCAGCGATAAATTTCTCTCTTGTTTCTTTAACAAACTGACTCCATTTTTCTGTATCGAGAGAAAGGTCTGCAGAAACCGTCAGGCGATGTTTTAAGTTACCGTATGACGTGCGGATTCGGTTCAGACCAGCTTTAGCCGCTTCCAATAACTCTTGACTGAAGTTGATTGGGTTACGATAATGGACCGCCAGCATAAAGAATCGGATAACCTGCGGATCTTGCTGCTTTACAAGATCATGAACCAGCACAAAATTCCCAAGTGATTTGGACATTTTTTCGTTGTCGATATTAATATACCCATTATGCATCCAATATTTAGCCATCGGTGCTTCATTTAACGCTTCAGATTGAGCTATCTCATTCTCGTGATGCGGAAACGCTAAATCTTGCCCGCCGCCATGAATATCAATTGAGTCACCTAAGTATTTTTTCGCCATCGCAGAGCACTCAATGTGCCAGCCAGGACGGCCTTTGCCCCATGGACTCTCCCAATAGATCTCGCCTTCTTTTGCTGCTTTCCATAATGCGAAATCAAGCGGATCTTCCTTTTTCTCGCCTACTTCAATTCTTGCTCCAGATTTTAAGTCATCAATCGATTGGTGAGACAGCTTACCATAACCATTAAACGAGCGCGTTTTAAAATAAACATCCCCCGCTGCTTCATAAGCAAAGCCTTTTTTAATCAGGTTCTCGATGAATTCAATGATCTCAGGCATCGTTTCAGTTACTCGTGGGTGTGCATCTGCTTTTTGAACGCCTAATGCGCATGTATCTTCATGATAGGCATTAATGAACTTTTCAGCGATCGTCGGAACATCACTGCCCATTTCATTTGCTGCTTTAATGAGTTTGTCATCAACATCAGTGAAGTTGGAGATGAATTGTACATCAAAGCCTCTATATTCTAGATATCTTCTAACCGTGTCAAACACGATAGCTGGCCGGGCATTACCGATATGAATGTAGTTGTATACGGTCGGTCCGCACACATACATTTTTACCTTGCCTTCTTCTAAAGGTACAAAGAGTTCCTTTTGGCGTGTCATCGTGTTATAAATTTTTATGCTCATTAAGAATCACTCCCTCTTTTCATTCTTTCCAGTTCTTCACATAACTTTTTCATTTCAAGCTGCAATTCTCTAAATTTATCCGCTACTGGGTCTGGAAGATCCCGATGGTCAAGTTCGCATCCGACTTTAATGCCGTCTTTAATTACGACTCTTCCAGGAATCCCTACTACCGTTGCGTCAGGCGGTACGTTTTGTAAAACGACTGAACCCGCTCCGACTTTTGAGTTTTTCCCAATCGTGATGTTCCCCAGCACTTTCGCCCCTGTGGCGACGAGCACGTGGTCCTCTAGTGTAGGATGCCTTTTTCCTTTTTCTTTTCCGGTACCGCCCAGTGTCACACCTTGATACAGTGTCACATCATTACCGATGATACATGTTTCACCGATAACGACGCCCATTCCATGATCAATAAAGAAACGTCTTCCAATCTGTGCACCTGGATGTATTTCAATACCTGTAAAAAAGCGGCTGATCTGAGAGATTAGTCGTGCTAAAAACAGCCAGTTTCGTTTGAATAGTTTATGTGCCAGTCTATGGGCCCATACCGCATGCAGTCCGGAGTATGTTAAGAATACTTCGAACGAGCTTCTTGCAGCTGGGTCTTTCTCAAAAACAACCCGAATGTCTTCCTTCATGGCTGAAAACATGCTTCTCAACCTCCTTGCATAAAGATTTGAAACTTTTGCAGTAAATACAATGTTGCTCTTGGAAGTGGTTAATTTCCGCTCCAGGTCGCTCGCTTTCCGCGGGGCGGGCGGTGAGCCTCCTAGCGCTTTGCGCTTTTAGGAGTCTCACCTGTCCCACTCGTCCCGCAGGAGTCTCGCACCCTACGCTCCAATCAACTTGTCAATGAAGGAAAGCTAAATCCACCAGACAATCCTCTAGATAACAACCAATATAAAAAATAAAAAACGCCCCTGTGCCAAATTTGACACAGAGACGTACTGATAGACGCGGTTCCACTCTGTTTAACAGGCCGTGATATCGTACCTGTTCCCTTAAGCTCCGTAACGGGGAGTTACCGCCCAAACCTACTCAACTTTCGGCAAGGGACTCCGAGGGGCACTTCAGCAAGCATTTCCATGAACCACTTTCAGCCGGTGATGGTTCTCTCTACTATGAAAAAGCGCTAGCCTACTTTCCTCATCTGCGTTTTACGTTTAAATATAAGTTTCTTTTACTATATTATAATCTTTGCAAAATGTGTACTTTTATTACTTATTAATTTGAGTAAGTACAGCATTAAGGCGTTTCACGATAACACTCTTTCCTAGAAGAGAAACAGCTGCCGGCAGATCTGGACCATGCGTTTGTCCTGTCGTTGCAACACGAATCGGCATGAACAAGTTCTTGCCTTTTTGTCCTGTTTCCTTTTGAACAGCCTTCATCATCGCTTTAATATCATCTGCTTCAAACGATTCACTGTTTTCAACCTGGCTTAAGAATGCTTGCATAACGGATGGAACACCTTCACCCTGCAATACCTCAAGTGCTTCTCCTTCGTACTCGATCTCTTCTTTAAAGAACAGTTCTGTCAAGTCCACGATTTCAGCGCCATAGCTCATTTTTTCCTGATGAAGAGCCACAAGTTTTGTTACCCACTCTTGTTCCTCTGCACTTGGATTTTCAGAAATTCTTCCCGCTTTAACAAGATGAGGCATGCAAAGTTCAACGATTCGGTCTACATCTTGCTGTTTCATGTATTGGTTGTTAAGCCACTCCAGCTTCTGGGTATCAAACACGGCAGGTGCTTTAGACAGACGGTTCGGATCAAAGATTTCGATAAACTGCTCACGGCTGAAGATCTCTTCTTCTCCACCTGGTGACCATCCTAATAGTGCGATAAAGTTGAACAGTGCTTCGGGAAGATACCCTAAATCTTTGTACTGCTCAATAAACTGAACAATAGACTCGTCACGCTTACTTAATTTCTTTCGGTTTTCATTGACGATCAATGTTGTATGACCGAATTTCGGCTTCTCAAAACCTAACGCATCATAGATCAAAAGCTGCTTAGGCGTGTTTGAGATATGGTCATCTCCCCGTAAAACGTGAGAGATTGCCATCTCATGATCATCAATTACAACCGCGTAATTATACGTTGGGATTCCGTCTTTTTTAACGATAACGAAATCACCGAATCCGCTTGATTCGAACGAAACTTCCCCTTTGACCATATCATCAAACGTAATCGTACGATCTTGCGGCACCAAGAAACGAATGCTAGCACGTCTTCCTTCTGCTTCAAGTTTTGCCTTTTCTTCAACAGATAAGTTACGGCAGCGCCCGTCATATACAGGTGTAACCCCTTTAGCCATCTGCTCTTCACGTGAGGCCTCAAGCTCTTCTTCCGTACAATAACATGTATATGCCAGACCTTTTGAAAGAAGCTCATCTGTGTACTTTTCGTAAAGGTCCAATCGCTCCATTTGTCGATAAGGCCCGTAGTCGCCGCCAATATCAACACTTTCATCCCAATCCATACCGAGCCATTTCAAATGATTCAGCTGGCTCTCTTCTCCGCCTTGAATGTTGCGCTTTTGATCCGTATCTTCAATGCGGATAATAAACTTTCCGCCGGTGTGGCGTGCATATAAATAATTAAATAGAGCTGCACGTGCATTCCCTATATGTAAGTGTCCTGTTGGACTTGGTGCATAACGCACTCGAACTTCATTTGCCATCTTGTTTCACCTCTATAAATTTTTTTACTTAAATTATAATGCTTTTGAAAGTGGTTGATTTCCGTTCCAGGTGCTCGCTTTCCGCGGGGCAGGCGGTGAGCCACATTCGTACGTTTCACGTATAAGTGTCTCACCTGCCGGCCTGTCCCGCAGGAGTCTCCCACCTTCCACTCCATTCAACTTTATCAGAGAAGACCGTGAACGTAATGCCTCAAAAGCAAAAATCTTTTAGAGAATAGCCTTCTCAATCAACACAACCGCTTGGGCTGCGATTCCCTCTTCGCGTCCAGGGAAACCTAGCTTTTCAGTTGTAGTAGCTTTTACGTTAATTCTGTCTACATCAACATCAAAAATCCCAGCGATCACGCTGCGCATCTCTTCAATGTGCGGCAGCATCTTTGGTTTTTGTGCGATGATCGTACAATCTATATTACCTAAAGCGTAGCCTTTTTTCTGAACGAGTTTCCAAGAATCCAAGAGCAGGTGTTTTGAATCTGCGTCTTTGTATGCAGGATCTGTATCTGGGAAGTGTTTGCCGATATCCCCTTCACCCGCTGCTCCAAGCAATGCATCTGTGATCGCATGCAAAAGAACGTCAGCATCAGAATGTCCTAAAAGTCCTTTTTCATAAGGAATCGTTACTCCGCCAATAATTAAAGGACGGCCTTCACAAAAGGCATGTACATCAAAACCTTGTCCGATGCGCATTATGCTTTTCCCCCTGTCTGTCTAACAAAATGGCTTGTCCAAACAACAAGTCATCAGACGTAGTTAATTTTATATTATGATAGTCTCCCATTACAATAGCGACTGTTTCTCCAATTCGTTCCACTAAGCTTGCGTCGTCCGTTCCAACAAACCCTTCTACATCCGCTTTCTCATGTGCTTTCATTACGATAGAAAAACGAAAAGCTTGCGGGGTTTGAACAGCCCACAAGCTGGAACGGTCGATCGTTTCTTCCACCTGATCCCGAACAACTTTCTTTACCGTATCCTTCACCGGAACAGCTAACACGGCAGAACCAGAATCTGAGGCTACGTTAACAAGTTGTTGAATAGAATCATGAGTGATAAAAGGACGTGCTGCATCATGAATGAGAACAAGGTCCGCTTCTTCCGGGACCTGCTTTAAGCCCTCATACACACTTTGCTGACGTTCTTTTCCGCCTGGAACGATTTGGCGCACTTTTGTATATTGGAACGTTTGTACAAATTGCTGCATCTGTTTTAATTCCTGTTCACTTCCGACAAGAACGACACCCTCACACGAAGGATCTTTCTCAAACACATCAAGTGTATGTGCAAGGACCGGTTTTCCTAATAGCTCTATCCATTGTTTAGAGATCCCGGCATTCATTCGTTTCCCTTGTCCGGCAGCAGGAATAACTGTCCAATAGTTCACGTGCTTCCCCACCGTTCGTTACAATGCTTTTTCTAATAATTTCTTTTTGGCAAAAATCATTCGGCCAGCAGATGTTTGGAGAACAGATGTTACAACAACATCAATCGTTTTTCCGACATAGTCTCGCCCATCTTCTACAACGATCATCGTACCGTCATCCAGATAGCCTACACCTTGATTCTGCTCTTTTCCATCTTTGATCACTTGAACAACAAGCTCTTCGCCAGGAAGAACAACTGGTTTTACCGCATTCGCCAAATCGTTGATGTTAAGTACAGCAACGTTTTGCAGTTCACATACTTTATTGAGATTAAAGTCATTTGTTACAACGACCCCGGTTAATAATTGAGCCAATTTGACAAGCTTGCTGTCAACTTCTGTTACCTCTTCAAAATCACCTTCATAGATTTCAACTTTCATAGAAAGCTCTTTTTGGATGCGATTTAAAATATCCAGTCCACGGCGTCCTCTGTTACGTTTTAATACATCAGAAGAATCAGCAATATACTGCAGCTCTTCTAGAACAAAACGAGGAATAATTAGCGGACCTTCTAAAAAACCAGTTTGGCAGATATCTGCCACTCTTCCGTCGATAATAACGCTTGTATCAAGAATCTTATACTTGCCATGCGGTTTCTCAATTTCAGTCTCTTTCTTTCGTTCTTTTCCTTGGCGGTTCAAAGAGAACAGCTGAATCAATTCATCTCTCTTTTTAAAACCGACCTGAAAACCCAGGTAACCAAGTAGGAACGTAATAGCAATCGGAAGAATCGAACTGACAACCACAATATCCATAGAGCTAAGCGGCGACTGAATTAAGAATGCCACAATCAATCCAATAATCAGTCCCATCGTTCCTGATAATAGATCGGTCGCAGGGGCTTTTACAACCGTTTCCTCTGCCCAGCGTATTAATCCTACTACGTAATCTGACAGCCAAAATGTAGATAAAAATAGTATAAGTGCACCAATCACTGCCCCGACATATGGGGATGTTACTTGATTCGGCAAATCACCAAAATTAAGTACACGAATGAGATCTGGTATATAAAGATAGCCTAGCATGCCCCCTATTACGATAAAAAATAGTTGAACAATTCTTTTTAGCATGCCTGATTCACCTCCCTTAATCATTATTTACAAAATGACCGTATTAAAAACGTGCAAAAACAGAATTTACATAAAAACTAGATATGACGATCAACAAAAAGCTGTTCTTGAATTCGTTTTAATCCTTCTTTTACTTTCCTTGCACGGATTTCACCAATACCTTCGACCTCGTCCAACTCATCGATAGAGGCACGTAAGATCTGCGGAAGGTTACTAAATGCATCTGTTAGATTTTCAATAATAACAGCTGGCAACCTTGGAATCTTGGCAAGAATGCGGTATCCACGCGGATGGATCGTCTCATCTTGCATATTCATACCGGCTGAGAAGCCTAAAAGTTTCATAATTACAGATTCATCAAACAATTCTTCAGAGGAAAGTTTGTTCAACTGGCGAAGAATCGCGTATGGATCACTTTCCCGGTCCTTCATATAGTCTTTAATTAAAAGGAGAGCTTCTTCCTCAATGTTGGAAACGAGTTCTTCCATCTGAATTCTAATGAGCCTGCCTTCAACACCAAGTTCATTAACATATTTAATAATCTCATTTTTTATGCGTAAAACCATCTCAATTCTGTGAATAACTTGTGTAACTTCTTGGAAAGTCACCAATTCTTCAAATTCTAGCGCACCGAGATTCGTAACACTTTGATCAAACACAACTTTATATTTCTCAAGTGTTTGGATCGCCTGATTGGCTTTCGTTAAGATTACACCGATCTCTTTTAGGGAATACCGGATCATCCCTTGATAAAGCGTGATAACATTTCGGCGCTGTGAGATGGAAATTACGAGGTTGCCTGTTTGCCGAGCTACACGCTCTGCCGTTCTGTGACGTATACCCGTTTCGGTTGATGGAATAACCGTATCAGGGATCAGCTGTGTGTTTGCATATAAAATTTTAGCCGCGTCTTCATTTAAAATGATCGCTCCATCCATCTTTGCAAGCTCGTATAATGATGCTGGTGAGTACTTGCAGTTGATGGAGAAACCACCATCAACAATTTCTTTTACTTTATCGTTATAGCCAACAACGATCAGTCCGCCTGTATTTGCTCGTAAAACATTGTCAATTCCCTCCCGAAGCGGGGTACCAGGAGCAACAAGCTGTAGCATTTGGCTTATGATTGCTTCTTTAATCGCATGGTCCATAATTTGCTTTACCCTCCTAACGCTGCTTGTAATGCCTCATAAACGGTAGATACACCAACGACCTTGATCCCTTTTGGAACCGTCCAGCCACCGATATTTTTATCAGGTATAATAGCACGCGTAAAACCTAACTTTGCAGCTTCATGTACGCGCTGCTCGATACGGGAAACTCGCCGAACCTCTCCCGTCAATCCTATTTCTCCAATCATAACATCTGTAGGCTTTGTGGGTGAATCCCGAAAGCTTGACGCAATGCTGATTGCAACCGCCAGATCGATCGCCGGTTCATCCAGCCTGACGCCGCCTGCTACGTTTAAATAAGCATCTTGGTTCTGAAGCAGCAGCCCCACCCGCTTTTCTAAAACGGCCATAAGCAGTGAAACACGGTTATGATCGATTCCGGTAGCCATTCTTCTAGGGTTACCAAAGCTTGTAGGTGATATTAAAGCCTGAAGCTCTACAAGCATAGGGCGAGTACCTTCTAAGGAAGCTACTACCGTTGAACCCGCTGCTCCTTTTGAACGTTCTTCTAAAAAGATTTCAGAAGGATTCAGTACTTCTTCAAGCCCTTCTTCTTTCATTTCAAAAACACCGATCTCATTTGTAGAACCAAAACGATTTTTCACAGCTCTTAATATACGGAAAGTATGATGTCTTTCACCTTCAAAATACAGTACTGCATCCACCATATGCTCTAGAAGACGCGGTCCCGCGATATTCCCTTCTTTTGTAACATGTCCAACGATAAATACAGCAATACCCTTTGTTTTCGCCATTCGCATCAAATGCGAGGTACACTCTCGTACTTGCGAAACACTCCCCGGTGCTGATGTTACCTCAGATCTATAAACGGTTTGAATGGAGTCAATAATCATAACGGATGGCATCACATCTGCCATTGCCTGCTCAATAAGCTCTAAATCTGTTTCTGCTAAAACAAACAGATCTTTCGCGTCGATATCGAGCCTGTCTGCTCGCAATTTTGTTTGTTTAACAGATTCCTCACCAGATATGTAAAGAACACGTTCTCCTTTTTGAGCGAGCTGAGCTGATGTTTGCAGAAGAAGAGTAGATTTCCCGATTCCAGGGTCTCCACCAACCAAAACCATTGAACCCGGAACGATACCTCCACCTAAAACACGGTTAAATTCCTGATAGTTTGTAGGTATGCGAGGCTCTTGCTCGCTTTTCACATCCGCTATTGACTGAGGTTTTTGCTTTACTTTCGTATCTCCGCCAGAACTCAAACCCCGTACGGCTTTTTCAGGACGAATGGTCTCTTCCACCATCGTATTCCATGCATGACATCCCGGACATTTCCCCATCCATTTTGGAGATTCATAACCGCAGTCTTGGCAAAGAAAGATTGATTTTACTTTAGCCATCTAAAAAACTCCTCTTTCAAACTTCACATACACTAAAAATTCCATCTATTTACTTAGCTTATTTTTAAAATCTTTGTTGTCCTTTGGATTGCTCTGGAGCAGTGTCTATACTTCTCAAAGCTTTTCTCTAAAAAGGTAGTTGCTCTGAAGAATATTTTCAAGAACTTCATTGAAAAGCTGATTGGAGCGTAAGGATGCGAGACTCCTGCGGGACAGGCGGGCAGGTGAGACACTTAAGAGTGAAACGTACGAATGTGGCTCACCGCCTGCCCCGCGGAAAGCGAGCAGCCTGGAGCGGAAATCAACTGCTTTCAAGAGCTACATTGTATCTGCATCACAGACAACAAAATTCTCTAACAAACAGAACTTTTAATAAAAAAGTTAAATGCTGAAAATATAAAGATTTATTCACTAATATCATAACATAAAACCTAACAACTACTTCCATTTAGGCTCTGCAAAAAAAGGCGAAACGCAAAGATTATTTCGACAAAAACCCGGAGGACATGACTGCCTTCCGGGTTTTTTGTAGGATATCCTCATATATTCAGATGGTTAGACCGTTTGAACGACAAAATCGTTCTCTTCCACATCAATCTTAACGGTTTGCCCTTTGTTAATATTTCCTTTAAGAAGCTCTTCAGATAAGCGGTCTTCAATCTTACGCTGAAGGGCACGACGCAACGGACGTGCTCCGTAGTCTGGATCGTAACCTTCATCTGTAATCTTTTCAAGAGCTGCTTGTGTCAGCTCAATATCAATCCCTTGATCACTTAAGCGCTTCTTGAGTGAATCTGCCATTAGCGTCACGATTCTTAGCAAGTGCTCTTTTTCAAGAGAATGGAACACGATAATCTCATCAATACGGTTTAAGAACTCAGGACGGAATGCACGCTTAAGTTCATCCATAACTTTAGACTTCATATCGTTGTATTTTTGACCTTCGTTGTGAACCGCAAAACCTAGTGAACGGTTACGCTTAAGCGTGCTCGCCCCAACATTTGAAGTCATGATGACAACCGTGTTTCGGAAATCTACAGTACGGCCTTTTGAATCTGTCAGACGACCGTCTTCTAGCACTTGCAGCAAGATGTTAAACACTTCTGGATGTGCCTTTTCAATCTCATCCAGCAAGATAACTGAGTATGGCTTTCTTCTAACTTTTTCAGTTAATTGGCCGCCTTCTTCATGTCCTACATATCCCGGAGGCGAACCAACGAGACGAGAAGTTGTATGTTTCTCCATGTACTCGGACATATCGATACGGATGATCGCATCTTCATCACCAAACAATGTCTCAGCAACGGCTCTAGCAAGCTCCGTTTTACCAACACCTGTTGGTCCTAAGAAGATGAATGAGCCGATCGGACGTTTCGGATCCTTCAACCCTGCACGTGCTCTTCGGATGGCTTTAGAAATGGCAGATACCGCTTCAGTCTGGCCGATTAATCGGTCATGCAGAATCTCCTCCATCTTAAGAAGACGTTCTGTTTCTTCTTCTGCCAGCTTGGATACAGGTACTCCTGTCCATGAAGATACAACTTGCGCGATATCTTCCGGTGTTACTTCTGTATTTTCTTTTCCTTGTTTCTCTTTCCAAACATCTTTCGTTTTTTCCAATTCTTCACGAAGACGCTGCTCAGAATCTCTGAGTGAAGCAGCTTTTTCAAACTCTTGGCTTTGAACAGCAGCATCCTTCTCTTTACGTACTTCTTCCAGCTTTTGCTCGAGCTCCTTTAAGTTCGGAGGAGCTGTGTACGAACGAAGGCGAACCTTTGATGCAGCTTCGTCAATTAAGTCAATCGCTTTATCCGGTAAGAAACGGTCGGAGATATAGCGATCAGAAAGTTGAACAGATGCCTCGATCGCTTCATCAGTAATCGTCACACGGTGATGCGCTTCATAACGATCGCGAAGTCCTTGAAGGATTTGAATGCTTTCATCCTTTGTCGGCTCATTAACCGTAATCGGCTGGAAACGGCGCTCTAGCGCTGCATCCTTCTCGATATATTTTCTATATTCATCGAGTGTTGTTGCACCAATACATTGCAGTTCACCACGAGCAAGAGCGGGCTTTAAGATGTTGGATGCATCGATCGCACCCTCTGCTCCACCTGCACCGATTAGCGTATGAAGTTCGTCGATGAATAGGATGATATTGCCCGCCTGGCGAATCTCATCCATTACCTTCTTCAGACGGTCTTCAAACTCACCTCTATATTTTGTACCCGCGACAACTGTTCCCATATCAAGCGTCATAACGCGCTTATCACGCAGTGTTTCTGGGACTTCATTGTTGATGATCTGCTGTGCTAAGCCTTCTGCGATAGCTGTTTTACCTACCCCAGGCTCACCGATCAGTACAGGGTTGTTCTTTGTACGACGGCTCAACACCTCAATAACACGCTGAATTTCTTTTGAACGGCCAATTACCGGGTCAAGTGAACCATCACGTGCAATCGCCGTTAAATCACGAGCCAGGCTGTCTAGCGTAGGCGTGTTTGCACTTGCTGAAGATCCTCTATGACTAGAAGAAGATTCATTGCTTCCTAGAAGTTGAAGAACTTGCTGACGTGCTTTGTTCAGGCTTACTCCTAAGTTGTTTAATACACGAGCTGCAACGCCTTCCCCTTCACGAATCAGGCCTAATAAAATATGTTCAGTACCTACATACGAATGCCCTAGTTTACGAGCTTCGTCCATGGATAGTTCAATTACCTTTTTTGCACGAGGTGTATAATGAATCGTTTGAACAGCTTCCTGTCCGCGGCCGATTAACGTTTCCACTTCTTTTTGAATTTTTTCAGGTCCTAAACCTAGAACTTGAAGAGCTTTGGCTGCAATTCCTTCACCTTCCCGAATCAAGCCAAGTAAGATATGTTCTGTTCCCACATTGTTATGCCCTAATCGAATTGCTTCTTCTTGTGCCAACGCTAAAACTTTTTGTGCTCTCTCAGTAAAACGGCCAAACATCATACTCGTCACGCTCCTTATCGGTTTTCCAATTTTATTCTTTCTCTGATTAATGTGGCTCTTCTTATGTCACGTTCTTCTGGAGTTAGAACTTCACCTGCATATTGTTGAAGAAAACCCGGTTGTGTAAGTATCATAAGTTCATTTAGGATTGTTTTTGATATGCCGGGTAAAATCTCTAAATCAATGCCAAGCCGTACATCTGATAAACATTTTGCAGCTTCTTTTGATTGGATGATCCGGCAATTCTCCAACGTTCCCAACGAACGGAATAACTTGTCTTCAAGCTGTAATTTCAATCCATCCTGCAGCTGTTTACGAGCTGCACGTTCTTGCTGGATGACCTGCGTAACTACTCCTGCGAGATCTTCCATTATATCCTCTTCAGATTTACCAAGTGTCATCTGATTCGAGATTTGAAAAATGTTTCCTTGTGCTTCTGTCCCTTCACCATATATGCCTCTTACAGCTAATCCCAGCTGGTTGATCGCCGGTATAATCCGGCTCATCTTTTTAGTGAGGACGAGTGCGGGAAGATGCATCATGACGGAAGCTCTTAGTCCCGTTCCTACATTTGTCGGACAGCTTGTTAAATAACCGCGTTTTTCATCAAACGCATAATCCACACTTTTTTCAATGGAATCATCTATTTCATTGGCTTTATGAAGCACTTCTTCTAACTGAAAACCTGGTGCTAAACATTGAATGCGTATATGATCTTCTTCGTTCAGCATGATGCTGACTGACTCATCGTCATTCATGAGTACTGCACCATATTTCGCTTGTTCTGCTAGATTGGGACTTATAAGATGTTTCTCAACAAGTACCCGTTTTTGAATAGGTTTTAACTTCTCCATCATCAGCATTTCAAAATTTTCTGCTTCAGCTGCGTCATTTTCTTCATTCATGCAAGAAGAAATGGAAGCTATCACTTCATGAGCTGATTCTTTGTCTGCTGCGATGGGAAAAACAAACTGATGAATATTTCTTGCGAGTCGGACACGGCTTGAGAGAACAATATCTGATTCAGGTCCTTCCCTTTTCATCCAGGGACTGATTGCGTCACTGATAAATCGTTCTAAAGACATCGGTTACGAATCCCTCCCCTGTTCCAAGCGGTGTTCGATTTCTCTGATGATATCTCTTGTTTCAGCAGCTTTTTCAAATTCCTCATTTAATATATACTGCTGCAAAGCTTGCTTTAATTGCTGAAGCTGTTTTTTTTCTTGAATGCTGCTCCCTGCCCGCAGAGGAATCTTTCCTGCATGTAAGGTATTACCGCCATGAACCCTCTTAAAGATCGGATTCAGTTTGGAATCAAACGCCTTATAGCAGTTTTCACATCCAAAACGGCCAATTTTAGCAAACTGATAATAACTCATCCCGCATTTTTCACAGCTTAACGAGGGCGGAATGAAGTTGGATGATGGGGTGTTTGGGACATGTCCATCACCGTGTAAAAGACCAGAAAGCAATTGGTGAATGGAAAATGAATTCGACCCCGGCATGAATTCTCCTTTTTCTTTGGCACAATGTTCACAAATGTGAAATTCCGTTTTCTCTCCATTTATGATTTTGGTAAAATGCAATGAAGCTTCACGTTCATGGCACTCTTCACAATTCATTCTGCTCCCTCCTTTTATATAGAATGAAAAAAAGGGCTATGTGGTTCGGTATTTTAACGTTTTTATCATAGCTTTTAAAAGTTCTGCACGTAATTCATCTCGATGCGGAAGATTAAGCTTTAAAATAGAACGATCCATAACGCTCAGCATTAGCCTCGCTTCCCGTTCGGAAACAATCGTCTCTTCCATAAGTCTCTTTATTACATTTTCTGCGTTGCCTTGCGATATCCTTTCACCAATTAAGGTGGTTAAGTGATCAATTAGATGAGCAGAGCTTTCGGTACGGACCTTCATGATCCGAATATAGCCGCCTCCACCTCTTTTACTTTCCACTACAAATCCTTTTTCAATCGTAAATCTCGTATTTATCACGTAGTTTATTTGAGAAGGCACGCATTGAAACCTTTCGGCAATATCCGTCCTTTTAATTTCGATGGCCGGATCATTCGAGCTTGAGAGAATTTGCTTTAAGTAATTTTCAATTACATCTGAAATATTTCTCATTTCCCCTCCCCCTTCTAACTTTGACTAACTTTGACTATAACATTATTATAGCCTGCTTTTTTCCGAAAATGCAAATCTCTATCCACCATTATTGCCTCATGCTCCTCTTCCTAACCTGTATGATTCTGTCGAAAAGATAGTGATTTTGGAGGGGGATGGATATGAGGGGATTGGGATTTGTTTAGAGATCTGGCGATGGTTAGTTGTGTCTGGTTAGTTGTGAAAGTATGTTGTTGTTGGATGTGCAATGTGTTCTGCGTGGTTGAGGAGACGTGAGTGAGCTTTAGATGAATGCGGTAAGTCGATGGGTGTCAAAAATTCGATAAAAAATTTTATCTGTGAAATTATGAAGCTTATCCGTGAATATATGGATGATTACCGTGAATAAAAATAGGATTACCGTGGAATTATGTTTAGTTGGGTTGATGTAGAGGGGTTTGTAAGGCGAGATCAGTGGTGTTTTATTGAAATTCATGCTTGGATGGTCGTTGTAAGAGCTGATCGAGTTGCTTTTGGTTGGATTTTGGGAGCTTTTGCTGAAGAATATAGCGTGATGGGAGATGGTTGAGGCCATCTTCTTCCTTTTTTCTCTTTCTAGATCCCTCAATCTTTTCGTAACACAAAAAAAGAAGATGGATTTTCATCCATCTTCCTCATTTGCCTAGCGACGTCCTACTCTAACAGGGGGAGACCCCCAACTACCATCGGCGCTGAAGAGCTTAACTTCCGTGTTCGGTATGGGAACG
>NZ_JARUHH010000017.1:0-73957 GCF_043558025.1 Fictibacillus sp. UD | reverse complement strand
AAAAAAAGGGACAGACGATCAGCTTGCTGCATCCGTTTAACATTCAATTTTATCGCCGATTCGGCTGGGAATTAACGGCCTCGGTTAACAAGTATACACTGGAAAAAAGTGACCTTATCCGTTATGAAGAAGTTCCTGGTACAGTGTCTAGACTGTCAAAAGAAGATGGAAACAGCTTATTAAACGCTGTTTATGAAGAATGGTTTCAAACATACAATCATCTGCTGGTTCGCTCGGATTACTGGTGGAACAACCATGTATTCACTGAAGGTTACAACCGAATTATCTATCGAGATGAAGATGGAATTCCAAAAGGCTATTTGTGCTTTAAAGCAGCGGATAAGTTATTGGATGTACAGGAATTTGTATATGTAACAGAAGGTGCTCGCCGTGCATTATGGAATTTTATCTGCCAGCATGATTCTATGGTAGATAAAGTGAAGATCATTGCACCATCTAATGATCAACTTCCTTTTCTGATCAACAATCCACGAATTCATCAAGAGCATTATCCATACTTCATGGCACGTATTGTGGATGTGGAAGAATTCTTAAAACAATATCCTTTTAAACAGGCTGACCAACCTATAACAATATCCATTACGGATGACAAAGCTGAATGGAACAACGGTACTTTTTCAATAGGTGCAAATGGTATTTCAAGAACTGACTCAAACAATGAAGCAATGCTTTCTATGGATATTCAAACCCTGACCGCTGCACTACTAGGCTCACATAAGCCCACGTTTTTAAAACAAGTTGGAAAAATGACAGGTGGTCAAGATAACATCCTACAATTTGAGAAAATGATTACAGAAAAGCCCGCAGCCTTCCTTGATTTCTTTTAAATGACTAAGCCTTATCCTAAAATGGATGAGGCTTTATTTTATTTCGTCATGTTTTAGGGAAATATGATAGGGAAAAGTAAGGTATCAGTTTATTATAACTGGTGCTTTACTTTAATCGTTATATAGGAGGTATTCAATTCATGAGCGATAAACAGAAGCAATCCGAAAAAGTGGCAGAAAAGAATTACGATCCGAATAAGAAAAATAATGATAAAGATTTAGAAAAGGTTCACGAGCAGGTCAACGATACGCTCACTCAAGGAACAGTTGATGAAAAAGAAAAGCAGAAAAACAAAAGTAAGAAGGATTAATAGCAAAAGCCTCCCAATCTCAATCTGGGAGGCTTTTCTTCTTATGAAATTCTGAAAGAGTCTGGAAATTGCTTCATAATTCCGTTTGTAATTTCGTCTGCAAACATCATCATGTGATTCTTGTTCTTATCAAAGATCACAATCTCACCCGCATAGTCTTTCTTAAGTCTTGCTGCAACTTCATCAGATACGAACTTCAAATGAACATAAAGCATATCTCTTACTTCTTTCTCAGACCAGTTCGGATTTGCTTTACTCATAAATTTGGCGATATCATCCGCGTTACGATACCATTCCCTATTCAATTTTCCTGCATTTACCCCATCACCTTTTTTGATGGCCTCTATTAATTGTCCTGCGATTACAATATGTTCTGTCAATAGCTTACTTAGCTCATTACCTGCAGCATCACCGTAATACGGTTTGATAGAATTCCCGATGTCAGTCTGGTTTTGCAGCAATCGTTTCAAAACCGCGTCCTGATCTTGTGATCCTGAAAGAGCACTAACAATATAGCTTCTTGTCCAATACACATGATCTTTCCACAATCTTCTCTGTTCTGAATACAAATTAATCGCATTTTGGTTATAGCATGGACCTGAAACTCTTGGTTTTGTTTTAGCTTCAGCTGATAACGGCGCTGAAAAAACCGGGATTGCTATAGCGAATGCCATGATTAAACTCATTAACTTTCTGTACATATGATGTCTCCTTTTATGTTGAATTCATATGTAGTTTGTATCTTTATTGGTATTTCATTCTTTGACCATAAAAAAAGGCTGTTTTTATACTTTGCAGCTCTTGAAAGTAGTTGATTTCCGTTTCAGGTTGCTCGCTTTCCGCGGGGCACTCGGTGAGCCCCTTGCCGCTTTGCGTCTTTAAGGGTCTCACCTGACCGCTTGTCCCGCAGGAGTTTCGCACCTTCCACTTCAATCAACTTGCAGAAGAAGAGAGAAAAAGGTTCAAAAGCAAAAATCCAATAGAAAATAGCAAAAAAAGAACAGTGAACATTACATCCACTGTTCTAAAAAAATTTTATAATTGACGATCCCAATGACGATGAACGGAAATGGCTTCAGTAAAACTTGGTACGAAATCTTCTTTCCCTTCACCCGTTACCACACCAGGGTTTCCTGCCAGTTCAGCTTCTTTTAACCACTGCAGTCCGTCATGAGTTCCCCCAATAGGTTTGTAATGTGAAAACGCTTCGTTTGCGAAATGTAAAGCTTCCTTCTTAAACATCGCGTTATCACTGCTCCCACCTACAACATAGATCGCATCAAATAATACAGACGAAGCGGTTAAGAATGTATGCATAATCTCCAATTCTGATCCATTATCTGCTGTTCTTTTTCCTAACTTGTCACTGATACACTCTGCTTGAATGCCGTTGCTGCTTAAAGACTGGAGTATTTCTGCAACCTCACCACTGACAGTTGAACCGACAATCACGCCAACCTTTCTCGTTTTCGGGCTTTGTTTCGTATTAAGCTGGCTGAGCGCAGGAGATTTTTTTGTCACAGCAGAACCTTCCCCTTCAGGCGGTACTGCATCAATCGCTTCAGCAAACGCTGTGGCAAGCTCCAGACTCACGTTAGCGAACATATCAACCACTTGCTGCTGTACCGATTTGCTTTTTACTTTACCGAGTTCAAAACTAAAAGCATTTTTTAGGTGCTGTTTTTCCGGATCACTCATGCTGTTCCAAAACAGCGTCGCTTGAGAGAAATGATCTTTAAAACTCTCACTTCTGCTTTGAATTTTTCTGCCTTCCACTTTTTCCTGATAATGTACATAACCGCCTTCTGCTTCAGGAGTAGGTGACGGCGTATTCGCTGCAAGAGAGTTCTTGTGATAACTCACTTGCCCTCTATTAATTGTATGCCTTGAAATTCCATCTCGCTGATTGTTGTGGAACGGGCAGACAGGACGGTTGATCGGCAGTTCGTGAAAGTTCGGGCCACCAAGACGTGATAATTGTGTATCTGTATAAGAAAATAATCGTCCTTGCAGCAATGGATCATTTGAAAAATCAATTCCCGGTACAACATGTCCTGGGTGAAAAGCAACTTGCTCCGTCTCAGCAAACACGTTGTCCACGTTTCTGTTCAGCGTCATCTTGCCGACAATTTTCACAGGTACATCCTCTTCTGGCCACAGTTTAGTCGGATCTAATATGTCAAAATCAAAGTTAAATTCATCTTCTTCAGCGATGATTTGCAACCCTAATTCGTATTCCGGGTAGTCTCCATTTTCAATCGACTCCCATAAATCTCTGCGATGAAAATCTGGATCCTTACCAGAAATCTTTTGTGCTTCATCCCAAACAAGAGAATGAGTTCCGAGTACAGGTTTCCAGTGGAACTTCACGAAATGAGCTTTCCCCTCGTCATTCACAAGTCTGAATGTATGAACGCCAAACCCTTCCATCATACGGAAACTGCGTGGTATGGCACGGTCAGACATCGCCCACATGACCATATGAGCGGATTCTTGGTTATTTGCAACAAAGTCCCAAAACGTATCGTGAGCACTTGCTGCTTGAGGCATCTCGTTGTGAGGTTCTGGTTTCAACGCATGTACAAGATCAGGGAACTTAATGGCGTCTTGAATAAAAAAGACCGGAATGTTGTTGCCTACGAGATCGTAATTTCCTTCTTCAGTGTAAAATTTCGTTGCAAAACCCCGCGCGTCACGCACAGTTTCAGCCGACCCGCGTGAACCAGCTACCGTTGAAAAGCGTACAAAAACGGGTGTTTTTTTAGAAGTATTCCCTAGGAAATCAGCTTTCGTATAGTCACTTAACGATTCATACAATTCAAACTCGCCATGAGCTGCAAATCCACGAGCATGCACAATACGCTCTGGAATTCGTTCATGGTCAAAGTGTGTCATCTTTTCACGAAAATGAAAATCCTCCATGAGTGTTGGACCACGCTCTCCCGCTTTTAACGAGAATTCATCTTCCGCTACTTTTACCCCTTGGTTTGTTGTTAGCTTCTTGCCTTTGTCGTCCGTACGAAATTGTTCTAGCTGCTCATCCTTACTGTTGCCATTCACTTTATTTTGATCGCTCATTCGATTGTTCCTCTCTATATGTATTTAAACATCATATAGAGACCCTTCCCTAGAGTGGATGGAAGCAAACTGATTTCTAATGAAAAGTTATTATCATAATCTTTGTTGCTCTTGAAAGTGGTTGGTTTCCACTCCAGATGCTCGCTTTCCGCGGGGCAGTCGGTGAGCCCCTTGCCGCTTTGCGCCTTTAAGTGTCTCACCTAACCGCTTGTCCCGCAGGAGTCTCGCATCTTGCGCTCCACCCAACTATCAAAGACGAAAATAGAATCAAATGCTTAAAACAACAACCGTTTAGAGAAGAACCTTTCTAAAAAGTTGTTGCTATTTTAAATATTATAGAAACTTTGCCTCCATTTGGTGTGTTGATGTATTGAAAGGCGCGTACTTGCCACATGAGTGAAGCACATAAGCGTTTCACACAAAAAAACGCAGCTGATTAACAGCTGCGCCTCATGTTATTTATTCATATGTGCAAGGAAATCACCTAGCAGATCTTCCATTTCCTGCTCTGGGCTTTGAGGTTCTTCTTTTTCTTCATCTGCATCCCGCTTAGCAGTGTCCCAATCAAACTGACTAAGATCATCATCGTCAAAATCATCTGTTGAGCTTGCAGGCTCGGCAGGAATGTCCTGATAGCGGTCTAAAGAAGACTCATCATTTGCTTGTTCCTCCTGCAGATAAAGAGCTTGATCAATATCTGTAGAATTGCTGTTTAAAGCCGCCAGTAATGATGCCGTTCGTACTGGATTGGATATGAGCTGATACATAATGTTGCCTAACAAAGCCTCAGAATGTTCATGCTTCAGCCAATCCCGCTGCATCTTACTAAGATTTTTCGGAAGCGGAATCGTAATCGTTTCTCTGTCCTTTTGAATGCTTTGGCCAACACCTTGGAGGACAAACTCAGATATTCTGCTCGAAAAATTGCGTCTCTCTGTCTCTTTTAGCTTTTGCAGCTGTTTTAAGACGTGATCCGGGGTGTCAGAGGGAATGCGAAATGCGATCGTTTTCCCTCTTGTTATTTCATTGGATGCTTTTTTGTCCATTTCATCACCCTACTTATACTTAAGCTTTAACGGCTTTTTTGTCTTTATCCTCGCTCTTTTTCTCTTTTGGAGCTGTTCTTCTAAGGTGATCAGAAATTAGCTTGTAATAAGCATTTGCCATCATCCAAATGCTTTCTTTTTCGTCTTCAAAGAAGTCGATGTTATAGCCATCTAGATTGTTATTTAACGTTTTAATGTAATCTTTTAGTACAGCAGAACCTCCGCCAACAAAATAGCAGATTTCTGTTTGAGAATTCTTCTGCCAAACATTACGAAGCAAGCGGTATTGCTTTTTCGCCAAATCTACTAAAATACGGTCTGTAATATCATGTACGCTCGTACGGCTGCCGCGCACCATGATGTGGTTGCGGTTCGTCTTTTTCGTAATGATATCAACAACATCACGACGGCTGTCGAGTTCAACACCGTGCTTTGAGCGGATCTCTTCTCTAATTTGCTCTAGCGCTTCAGAAACACCTAAGTTAAATCCTTGAGCTTTATCATCATCAACATTTCTGTTCTTAATTACTGCGATATCAGTAGAAAGTCCGCCAATGTCTTGAATAAGGATCGGCTTGTCGATTAGATCTTTATTAGTGATGTTTAAATCATTATCCATTACAAGATTAATGAACGCTGCAAATCCTTCTGGATACACCTTTACTTCTTCAAATTTCAAGTTTACTTTAATTCCTTGATACTTAGGTGTTACAAGGAATTCTACTTGGTGAACAGATCCTAATAATTTTGAACGGTATCCAGCGTCTTTGCCTTCTTTTACTTCACGAAGAGGTAAACCAGTGCCTAAGATGTAGCTCGTGTCGATAACATTATTGTTTTTAGTAAACGTCTTTGCGTTATCTTCATTTACTGCGTCTAATGCTAGAGCAGCAAAAAGCATGATCAATGTTTGATCTTCTTCGGATTTGCTGCTTCCTGGATCTAATTCAGTTGAGTTGTCGCTTTTAGCAGCAAGCTGTCCAACGCGATAAATTACATTATTTTCTTTTAGGGCAGGGGAGTGTACTCTAATATGTATGCCTTCTAACGGGTCTTTGCTGTCTAACTCCTCAATCCCAATAACAGGACGATCTTCAATATCTCTCGCAATTACGTTAGGGATGTTTAATTCATGATCTAATGTACCAAAAATTCCTTTTAATGAATCGTTACCTACATCAACAGCAGCAATTCTAGAATTACTCATGTGCGTACATCCTTTCTATTTTCCATCTTTATTTTGTTGCTATATTAATAGATTAGAGGGTTATCTAAAATTAAACAATGCCTATTTTTTCTTTTAACAAATTTGTAAACACGCAAACATTTTCTGTAAACTTGCAAACATTGTTGTAAACATCGAACAAAAATACTCAGAATCCCTTACACAGCAACGTGTAAACGAGTTTGTAAACTTGCAAACAATTAAGCAAACAATCGCAAACATCTTTGTAAACATGTAAACATTTTTGTTTACATCGGCATTCTACCTTTTCGGAATCCCCTCCCCTTCTCGTTATTCATTCTATTGATTACATAATTTGAGATAGGGAAACCATTAATTATAGTTAATCTATTTAAAAGAGGTGATTATTGCTTTGCTGCATTTAGATAAAAAACATAGTCCAATGAAAAATAAAGAACTTCTTGAAAAATTACAGAATGAACATTCCATATCACAACCAGTTGAATTACTCACATCGGAAAACCTATTCAAGAATTCGAGTAAAAAGTGGTCACAACAAAAGGGTTTTACTTTTGAATGGTTAAAATGCTTAACGAAAAGTTTTTTGATTAAAAGAGTGCCTTATAACGATATACAAACAACAGATTGGGAACTTGATGAAAAAGGAAATGCCTTTCCCAGATGGATAAATACGTTAGATCAGCAATACGAAGTGCTATATGGTCAGATAAAAGAGGAAGTAAACGTCATAGATTATGGCGCGGTTGGTGACGGTCTAACAGATAATACAGAAGCATTTCGTAAAGCGATAGGAAAAGGCAGAGTAATCGTGCGCATTCCAGAGGGAATATACGTTACAAAAGGGATCAAATTGCCTTCATGGACGATTCTTTTAGGGGAAGGAAAGGGCAAAGCAACGTTAAAACTGCATGATCAGTCCCCAAAAGCAGAGTGGCTCGTCACAAACAAGAATCACCTTAAAGGGAATCGAAATATTGCTGTAAAAGGAATGAGTTTGGACTGGAACATTGAAAGATTAGGGGATGAAGAAAAAACAAGTGCAGGTAACAATCGATCTAGCTGTGTTACTTTTGCTAATGTTACGTATGGCTGGCTGATGGACCTTGAGGCCTTTAACCCAGGGCTGCATTGCTTTGATGTCTCCTCTTCTGTTTATACCTATCTAGGCGATGGGACGCGCTCAAGAGGAGGCAGCAAGTACATTTGGTTAGATAATCTTAACGGAACTGGATTCGGAGATGATGGGATTACAACTCACCACAGTGAATATATCTTTATTTCCAATTCTCATATGTGCGATCCTAGTGGTAGGTCTCATAAAAAGGGGTTCTCTAATTCTAATGGGATTGAAGTAGACGATGGATCACATAACATATGGCTTTTAAACAACTCCACCACTCGCTGTTTTGGCGGCGTAGAAGTAAAAGCTCATCATAATGCTTCTGCAGCAACCAATGTGCATATTTATGGACATATTTCAGTTAATGACAACCGATCCTACAATTTTCGTCATATTGGCCATCATAAGGACATGGATCCCCCATCAAAAACGGCACACCATATTTCCGCTACAAATATCTTTAGCATCGCACCTATATATACCGATCTATACAAAGATTCAACACCACGAGGTCTAGTCGTATCAGGATATAATCATGTTGTCATTAATGGTTTAACATTTATCGGCGACCCCTCCTACGACTATAAACAAAACCCGGTAATCGCCATCCAATACAGAGCGCGTAATGTCATTCTCAATCAGATTTTCATTAAGAATTTTTCATCTGCTGGGCCAGCTGTAAAAGTGTACGGTGGACCGAATCGGGCTGAAGATATCACACTTACTGACATTACATGTGATTCTACTGTTTCAAAGGCAGTTGATGTAGGACGCGATATTGAAAATTCTATAATCGACCGTGTTGTTATCCTGCCGGCACAAAAAGAGACATCTACCACGTGAGTGAGATGTCTCTTCCTTTTTTATAAAATTTTCTCTAACTGAATGTCTAAAGGCTCTTTTTTAAACACATCATCGTTAATTTCTGCAGCTCGTTTACATCCTACTGCATCATAAAAGGCCTGTGATTCAATAGACGGATGTGCAGCGATGTATAGTTTCTCTGCCCCTAACTCCCTTGATTCTTTACAGCATATCTCAAAAAGCTTTTTGCCGATTCCTAATCCTCTTGCTTCACTTGAAACATGAATGTACGGAAGCTCAACGTATTGATTTTTTGAGCCAAAACGCTCGCTCTCTACACTTGCAAAGCCAACTAGCTTCTTCCCGTCATATGCACCTGCTACAATGCCATTGTTTGTAACGCATAACCTTAGCTCCTCAATTACTAACTTTTTCTTGTCAGCTGCCCAGTCATCAATAAAGTAGTCATCCTTCGTTTTTAATTCATCTTCTTCTAAATACCATACATTTTTTGTTTCCTGATACCTTTTAAAGCTGTCTAAAAGGTTATCCCCTAAATCAGTGAGTTCTAAAATTTTATAGACAATCTTACTTTCCATACCTCTCCCCCGCTCAAATTTCTTCTCTTTCAATCAAAAGTCCCTCAATGTGCCGCTTTTTTAAGAGTTTATCTTTTTTTCGATTTTCTTTAGACTCAAAAACGATATCCATATCATAGTCTTCAGGATAAAGCATCTTACCTTCAATATGGAGCTTCAGCCGTTTCTTATGGATGTAATGTTTTTTGTTTTCCACCATTACACCAAACTCTCCTTGGCTATTCTCTAATTCAAATACAATCCCTGCTGTCTTTAAACTTGAAACAAAAACGCGGTCACCGATTTGGAAGGCTTCACCTTGGAGATCATCGGCTTTCTGTTGTTTTTTAAACTGTGTTTTCACTTTCGAATGCGCTTTATCCCTTAAATGAGCTATCTTTTCAAATTCTTCTGTGGAAAACATTCCTGAATTCTCTTTGTCCACATGTGGATAACTTTCTTTTTGAGTTACACGTTGTGCACGGTGGATAACCTCTTCGTCCATCCCGAGTTTGATAGCGATCGCGAATGCCTGGCTTTTTCCCGCTTTACCGATAACTAATGAGTACATAGGCTGAAGTGTCTCTAAATTAAATTCCATTGATCCATTTTCAAAACCTGGTGTGACAGCAGCAAATTCTTTTATCTCACTATAATGCGTGGTCGCTAGAATCATACTTCCTTTGCTGTACAATTTTTCAAGGATAGCAACCGCAAGACCCATACCTTCAGAAGGGTCCGTTCCTGCTCCTAGTTCATCTAAAATAACGAGATCTTGAGGTCCTGCATTTTTTAAAATCGAAATAATATTTGTCATATGCGAAGAAAATGTACTTAAGGACTGCTCGATGCTCTGTCCGTCTCCGATATCAACAAAAAGTTCTCTAAATACTGCAAAACAGCTGCCTTCTCCCACAGGTACATGAAGACCTGACTGAACCATTAACGTCAACAACCCGACGGTTTTGATCGCAACCGTTTTTCCTCCTGTGTTCGGGCCTGTAATAACCAGGGATTGATAATCTTCACCCAACTTAAAATTTAACGGAACGCATTTCTCACCAAGAAGCGGATGCTTGCCGTTTTGGATTTTAATAACGTTATCTTGGTTGATTTCCACATCTATCGCATCTATTGATCTGCTATATTTTGCTTTAGCAAAAATAAAATCATAGTGTACCATCGCTTCAATTGTGATGTGCAGCTCTCTCTCAAATCCCGCTACCATTCCTGTCAGTACACCTAGGATCATTGAAATCTCAATCTCTTCTTCTGCTCGTAACATACTTATTTCTGTTTGCAGTTTACGTATATCGGTTGGTTCCATATATACGGTTGCTCCGCTAGAAGAACGGTCGAGAATCTGACCATCGATATTTCGTTTAAATTTACTTTTTACTGGAATCACATAACGTCCATCTCTCATTGAAACAATTGGGTCTTGCAGCATATCGCGATAAGCCGCTGACTTCATCATATTGTCTAACTTCGATTTAATTCTTTCTTCTACCACTGCTATTTTTTTCCTTACTTTTAACAAAGCTTTACTGGCATGATCATCAACTCTGCCGTTTCGAATACATCGATAGATTTCATCTTTTAAATCGCTTAAATCAAACATGGAATAGGCATAGCTGGATACTGCAGGTGCTAAGAAATTCTTATCTTTCATAAAACGCTGCATTCTCGTGACATTTTCGAGCAAGCCGTAGATCAGAGTGAGCTGCTCTGGTGAAAGGTTTAATCCTTTTTTCGGTATTTCAAGCACCTGTTCTAACCCGTTTAAATTAGCGATTGGAACGCTAGCACTTTTCTCCAGAATTAGTTTAGCTTCAGTCGTATCTAGCATCCACGATTTGATTATTGATACATCTGAAGAAGGTTCAAGTCTTTCAAACATTTCTTTCGTTGCTACATTCATTGCAAATGAACTTAGATTTTCTTTGATTTTATTAAATTCAAGCATAGTAATGGTTTGTCTATTCAAGTGGATCTACCTCCAAAATTTTTTATAGCGACTTTCAATCAAAATTTCTTTTATCCCCTCCTCGTAACAGAGGCCAGGAACGTGCCAATAAAAAAAGACAGAAATGAACATTGTCATTTCTGCCTCATAGATAGACTTCACCCTAAAAACTGCATAAAAAAATCGGCTCATAAGAAGAGTCCGCAGCATCAAAGGAATGAGTATGATGGCTTGTATCTGACCGCTGTTCTTAACTATTGGCGGCAACAAAAGAGCACGACAAATAAACCGGACAACCCGTTTCATTTTTTCTTTTGCATACCTGTATCCAAATTGTTTTAGTTAAGAACGACAACGCTCACAAACACACCAACCTTTCCACTGAATTACCATCATCATATGTAATTCTTTTACAGTTGTCAACCTAATAAAAAGAGACCAGTTGAAAAACCGGTCTCTTTCCATTAGGTTGCTTTCGAAAGTATATAATTGGACAGATTATGTGGCCAATCGGACAGATTAATCTTTGAATCAAACAGATTACCGTCACCTTCAACAAAACTACCTCTACATAGGAGCAGTTTTGATGTGACGACAGGCATGTGGGTAGCGCGCAAACAGTGCTTACTATCGACTTTTTAGAAAATACTGTTCACTTTTAGGAGTAAACAGCCTTCCATTAAGATTTAATCGATTGATCTTTATCCTTTTTAATCTGCTTACTTCTTAACTGGCCACACGCAGCATCAATGTCTGTACCGTGTTCTTGACGAATTTTACAGTTGATACCGTTTTTCTTGAGCGTATCATAAAAAGCTAGAACAGATTCTTGGTCACTTCGCTGATACTGACTATGCTCATCCACTGGGTTATATGGAATTAAGTTAATATACGTTTTCTTCTTTTTGTCTTGGAAAAGAGCTGCAAGTTCGACCGCTTCTTCTACATGATCATTTACATCTTTTAATAGAATATATTCAATTGTAATTCTGCGGTTTGTTTTCTCAATATAATAGTTGATTGCATCCATTAGCTTTTCAACCGGAAAAGCCCTGTTGATCTTCATAATTCGTGTACGCAGTTCATTGTTCGGTGCGTGAAGAGATAAAGCGAGATTTACAGGAATGTTCACATCTGCAAACTCGTACATCTTATTAACGATTCCACTAGTAGAGACCGTAATATGCCTTGATCCGATCGCGAGACCCTTTTGATCAATCATGATTTTTAAGAAGTCCACCATGTTCTCAAAGTTATCAAAGGGTTCGCCGATTCCCATTACTACGATATGACTTACTTTTTCTCCCTCACCCACTGCGTCTAAATGATGCTGAACATTCATGATCTGCTCTACAATTTCCCCACTGGATAAATCCCGTGTTTTCGTTAACAAACCACTCGCACAGAAACTGCACCCGATATTGCACCCTACTTGGGTCGTTACACATACAGATAAACCGTATTTATGTCTCATCAGTACGGTTTCGATCAAGTTGCCGTCATTTAACTTAAATAAAAATTTTACTGTTCCATCTGATGCTTCTTGCTTAACGTGCTCACGAAGCGTTTGAATGGTGAAGTTTTGGGTTAATAATTCGATACAATCGTCTTTGATATCGATCATTTCCGAAAAAGTAGTTACCCGCTCTCTATATAGATAGTTCCAAACTTGTGAAGCGCGATAGGGTTTATATCCGTGCTGGCCTAGCCATGCTGTAAGCTGTTCAATTGTTAATCCATAAATGGAATTTTTGTTCATTGATAAAAACCTCTTTTCAAACCTTAAACTTATTCTTCTATACTACTGAAATCTTACTCGTATCACAATGTTATAAGTATTTTCCCAACACCTTACAAATATTTTTGATTTTTGAGCATACTACTTTAGAATTTTTTTTTACTTTATTTATACATGTTTTATGCTACATTTTGCATAGATATAAGCCATTAGGCCTATATAGGTTGTAATTTCCATTTACGAATGCATAAAAACCTGTAATAATAGACAAGCCGAAAACTTTTGACAATAATAAATATTTCAAAGTATTATATTTAATGAACTAAAGGAGGTTGTCTTATGTCAGACATCAATAGACAGAAAATTGTGGATAGTGTACCTCAAAAAGGCTTCTTTGGACATCCTAAAGGTCTATTTACACTTTTCTTCACTGAGTTTTGGGAGCGCTTTTCTTACTATGGAATGAGAGCAATCCTCATTTATTACATGTACTATGAAGTTTCAAAAGGCGGTTTAGGGCTAGAAGAGTCCTCTGCTTTAGCAATCATGTCCATTTATGGTTCACTTGTATATATGTCAGGTGTAATCGGTGGTTGGTTAGCAGACAGAGTTTTTGGTACATCTAGAGCACTATTCTATGGTGGTATTTTAATTATGATCGGTCATATTGTCTTGTCATTACCGGGCGATCTGACTATGTTATTCATTTCAATGGTCTTTATCGTTATTGGGACAGGCTTACTTAAACCTAACGTATCAAGCGTAGTAGGTGATATGTATGCAACAGATGATAATCGCCGAGATGCTGGTTTCAGTATTTTCTATATGGGTATTAACTTAGGTGCTTTCCTATCTCCATTAATTGTAGGAGAAGTTTCAAAAACGAGCTTCCATCTAGGATTTGGGATTGCAGCACTTGGTATGCTATTAGGACTAATCGTATTTGCTGTTACTAAGAAAAAGAATCTTGGTCTTGCAGGTACTGTTGTTCCTAACCCATTATCTCCAGCTGAGAAGAAAAAAGTATCATTAATCGTTGGTATTAGTGTGGTTGTGTTAGCTGTAATTCTAGGTACAACAATTCCTGCTGGTATCTTTACATTAGACGTATTCATTACATTAGTTGGTATTTTCGGTATCACGATTCCGACAATCTACTTTATTGTTATGTACCGTAGTCCTAAAACGACGGCTACTGAGCGTTCAAGAATTATCGCTTATATCCCGTTATTCATTGCATCTGTAATGTTCTGGGCTATTCAAGAACAAGGTTCTACAATTCTTGCTGTATATGCAGACAAGCGTACGGACCTTGAATTTGCAGGTATTACGATTTCACCTGCTTGGTTCCAATCATTGAACCCGTTATTCATCATTGTTCTAGCTCCATTATTTGCTTGGATCTGGGTAAAGCTTGGTGATCGTCAACCGACAGTACCAAAGAAATTTGCTTTAAGTTTATTATTTGCCGGATTATCATTCCTAGTTATTCTTCTTCCTGCATACTTTGGTGGAGAAGATTCTCTAGTTAATCCATTATGGCTTGTGCTTAGTTACTTTATCGTTGTACTTGGTGAGCTTCTCTTATCACCAGTTGGTCTTTCAGCAACAACGAAACTTGCACCTGCTGCATTCTCTGCACAAACGATGAGCTTATGGTTCTTATCCAGTGCAGCTGCACAGGCAATTAACGCACAAATCGTTAAATTCTATACAGATAAAACAGAAATGATGTACTTTGGAGTAATTGGTGGAGTAGCCATTCTTCTAAGTATTATCCTATTCATGCTCTCGCCTAAGATTCAAGGGTTCATGAAAGGTGTTCGTTAAGATCTACATGCCAAAAACCACTGACATGATGGAAATTCCATTATGTCAGTGGTTTTTTTTTTTTGCTGTTCTTGTAAACTTTGTTGCTGTGCGTACAAATCGTGCTGAAAAGTAGTAATTACTTATTCATCCAATCTGGCTTATGAAACTCATTAAAATCACTCTCTATTACTTTCCTAAATTCATCTGATTCTACTGCTGCTTTAAGATCTTTCGCTAGCTTAGAATTCTTATCTTTTTCAAGCACAACAATTCGATTAATGATTTCCTCAGGCAGTTTGTCTTTAACAAGGGCATCCTTCAGGTCCAGTCCTGAAGAGAGAGCAAAGTTTCCGTTTACTGCTGCCAAATCTACCGAATCTAGTGTTCGAGGAGTTTGTGCAGCCTCTACAGGCTGAAATTTAAGGTTCTTCGGATTTTTGGTAACGTCTTTTTCCGATACTTTTAAAGGATTTGCCGAACCGTCAATCTCAATTAAGCCGTTATCTCTTAAAACGGTCAATCCTCTTGCTAAATTAGTTGGATCATTCGCTAGGGTAACCGTGCTTCCAGGCTTTATTTCATCTAGTGATTTGTATTTCTTAGAATAAATGCCGATCGGTGCAGTGGGTACTGTTATGACAGAAGCGAGTTTCATATTATTCTCTGCACCAAAAGCGTCCATATAAACTTTATGCTGAAAAAGGTTGGCGTCCAAAGAACCGCTTTTCAATGAAATATTGGGCTGAACATAATCATTGAACTCTTTCACTTCAACGGTGTATCCTTTTTTCTCAAGATAAGGTTTTACCCCTTTTTCAAGCATATCACTATATGGAACGGTTGCACCTAGTGTGATTTTCTTTGTTGCTTTTTCTCCTGATGCACCACATCCTGTTAGCAGTACGCTAATCAAGATCCCTGCAATTAAAATTAACGAATATCTCTTCAATTTGTCTCTCTCCCCACTCTTCTAATTATTTATTTACTCTCCGCAAAAACACGTCTGAATTTGGCTGCCGGATGGTCTTCTGGCAATAGAGGCCCACCTTGAGAAAATAATTTTTCCCGGAGCGTGCCTTTGTTGTATTCTTTTTTGTAAAGTCCTCTCTCTTGAAGAACAGGAACAACTAACTCCACAAAAGACTCTAAATCTCCTGGTGTTACAAGGTGATTTAAGTTGAAACCATCCACTCCAGACTCTTCAAATTGTGCCTGAATGCCATCTGCTACCTCTTCAGGGTTGCCAACGATAAAACTTCCTCTGTCAGGTGACTCAAAACGATTTAAAACTTCTCCCACCGTGAGCGGCTTAGGGGCATCCGTAGTGAGCGTTGCAGCTTTATAATGTCCGCCTTCTGTTGATTTTTTGTATCCAAAAGGAAGATCAGGATCTAGCTCTTCATATTCAGCAATATCATAACCGCTTGCTCCGTATTGTGCTTTTGCAGCATCAGCACTCCACACGTTTGCATATGATCTAAACTTTTCTTCTGCTTCCTCTGTTGTTTTTCCGACCACCACGTTTAAGAACGAAAAGATCTTGATGTTTTCTGGGTTGCGTCCGTATTTTTCTGCACGCTCTCGAATGTCGTTCGTATAATAGCGAATTCTTTGAGGTGTTGGGCCGCCAACAAAGATACACTCTGCATGCTTTGCTGCAAAATCACGCCCCCGCTCGGACGTTCCAGCTTGATAAATAACAGGTGTTCTTTGTAGCGAAGGCTCACTTAAATGTGGCCCTTCGACACTAAAATATTCCCCTTTATGATTAATCTCATGAACTTTCTCAGGATCTACAAGCGTATTGTTTTCGTGGTCTTCAATAAATGCACCATCTTCCCAGCTGCTTTCCCAAAGCTTGTATGACACTTCTAAATATTCATCAGCGATGTTGTACCTCTCATCATGTTTAATCATATCTTCTAAACCAAAATTCCTTGCAGCGTTCGGCAAGTAAGACGTGACCACATTCCAAGCGATACGACCTTTTGTTAAGTGATCAAGTGTGGAAAACCGTCTCGCGTTGCCAAAAGGCTGTTCATACGTAGTACTAACCGTTACGGCAAACGATAGATTTTCTGTAACACTCGCCATCGCAGATATGAGAAGCGCCGGATCATTCAGCGGTACTTGAAGTCCATCACGGATTGACGGATGCTTGCTTTTTTTGTACACGTCATAAACGCCAAGCACATCTGCAAAAAACACAGCATCAAACTTCCCTTTCTCTAGAAGTTTTGCGTATTCAATCCAATAATCCAGATCCTTATAGTTTCTATGTCTCTTGTTCTCCGGGTGCTTCCAAAGGCCATGAGAATTATGCATAGCACTTGTCATCTCAAACGCGTTAAACAAAATTTCTTTACTCAAAATTGTTTCCTCCGTTGCATAGAATTTTTTTGTACCCGTTCCAAGAGAAAATGAAAAAACCTCTTCAAATTAAGAAGAGGTTTAAAGATACGTCAAAAAAAACATACGTATACGTCTCCTCTTATCTTTCAAGCTACAAGCTTGCTGGAATTGGCACAGTACTAAAAATAGTTGTTGCCGAGGCTTCAAAGGGCCAGTCCCTCCACCTCTCTCGATAAGGAATCGATAATATTCAATTTAGTAACGAAATATACAGGAATAAAAATAGCCTGTCAATGAAATTTAGAGAAATAAAATAATTTTCTTAACAATCTGTTTTTAGTTGACAGCGGTTTACTTTATCCTCTATAGTGATGACTAATAATTAAATAATTGTATCTTATCAAGAGTCAGGGGAGGAACTGGTCCTACGATCCTGCAGCAACCGCTTTTATTAAAAGAAAGGTGCTAATTCCAGCAGATGTTCTTTGAATGTCTGATAGATGAGAGAGCGTGTTAGCACATGGAATCTACGTCCTCTTTCGTCTTTGAAAGAGGGCTTTTTTGTGCTTGGTTGTCCATCGATGTCATGTGAGCGGTTGATTTCCGTTCCAGGTGCTCGCTTTCCGCGGGGCAGGCGGTGAGCCACATTCGTACGCTTCACTTTTAAGTGTCTCACCTGCCTACCTGTCCCGCAGGAGTCTCCCACCTTACACTCCAATCAACTTTTCAATGAAGTCCTTTTATAAGACCAAATACTAAAACCAACTTACATAAAAATAACTTTAGGAGGATACCATGAGCATATCTTTGAGAAAAACCATCCAAAAACATAGTTTTGAAGAAGCGATAAATACCGCTCTAGAACTAAAAGAAGTTTTCAAGAATCGGGCAGAATTTGTTGATCGTGAAGGTGTTTTTCCTTATGAAAACTTTCAAGACCTAAAGAACCATGACTTCCTTTCCCTCACCATCCCAAAAGAATATGGAGGAAAGGGATTGAACCTGCTTGAGTTATTAACGATACAAGAGCACCTTGCTGAAGGAGATGCACCTACTGCCCTCTCTCTTGGGTGGCATCTGGGTACTCTTTTAGAGGCGGCAGAAAACCGGCATTGGAAAGGCGACGCGTTCGCTAATCTTAGCCGAAAAGTTGTTGAACAAAAAGCACTCATTAACTTGGCACAAACAGAGCGCGCGACAGGAAGTCCCTCTCGAGGGGGTATACCTACTACAACAGCAGTCAAGAAAGCAGACGGATGGCTGATTAACGGAAGCAAGGCTTTTACTTCTATGGCAGAAGCCCTTGATTACTCGGTCATCACAGCCACAATCTCAGAAACCAACCATAAAGGATTTTTCTTAGTAAATCACAAAGAAAAAGGGGTTTTTGTAAAAGAAACATGGGACAGCATCTCGATGAGAGGAACAAAAAGTGATGATCTCCTATTGAACGACGTTTATGTAGCTGAGGAAAATTTACTTGTCGTAGAAGATGGGAAGAACCTCGTACCTAAAGGCTGGTATCTGCAAGTGCCTGCTGTATACCTAGGGATCGCAAGAGCAGCGCGGAATTACGCAATAGAATTTGCGTCAGAGTATAGCCCTAACACCTTATCAGGACCTATCTCAGATGTGCCAGAAGTGAGAAGAAAGATTGGCAAGATCGAACTTGAGCTATTTCAAGCAAGAACGATTCTTCACGCCGTTGCTGAAAAATGGGTAAACCACCCTGAACAACGTCAGAATCTAGGTACAGAACTCGCTGCAGTTAAGCATTCTGTAACAAACAGCGCGAACAGAGTGGTTGATCTCGCGATGAGAATCGTTGGGGCTAGAAGTCTTTCTGTACAAAATCCGCTCCAACGGCACTTTCGAGATGTAAGAGCCGGTCTTCATAATCCACCAACAGATGATGCGATTGTCTATTCATTAGCGGATGCAGCGCTGCCAAAGAGGTAAACTCTTTTCACAAGACTTACATGGATCTGTCAACTGACAGATCCATGTTAAAATAAACAGCTTTTTGTATGATGTGCTTCTGAACACCATAGGTTATTATAGATACAATATATTTCCATATTAATTCTATAAAAAGGTGGTTGGCTCATGAGGGCGCTCGTTCAGTTCACATACTTACAAGCACTTTCTTGTATCTTTCCTGTCGTTATCTTTGGCGCTTTAGCACTTTCAAAGTTTATAAGCATCCCTCTCATACCACGATACGATTTTATCCTAATCGTTTGCTTGCTGACCCAGATCGTTATGATCCTGACAAAACTAGAAACGATAGATGAACTTAAAGTCATCTGTGTCTTTCACTTGATTGGCCTTGCTTTAGAATTGTTCAAAGTTCATATGGGCTCGTGGAGCTATCCTGAAGAGGCATATACAAAGATCTATGGCGTTCCCCTGTACAGCGGTTTTATGTATGCAAGCGTTGCAAGCTATATCTGTCAGAGCTGGAGACGATTAGATCTTCACATTACAGGATGGCCTAATCCCCTGTTTTCTTTTGGAATATGTTTTCTGATCTATATGAATTTCTTTACACATCATTTTTTAATCGATGCAAGATGGATATTGATTCTTCTTCTTTTTCCGATTTTCTATCAAACAACTGTTCATTATCGAATTCTCAACAAAGTATATAAAATGCCTATCATTCTTTCCTTTTTATTAATTGGATTTTTTATCTGGATTGCAGAAAACATTACAACCTTCTTAGGAGCATGGCAGTACCCGAATCAGCAAGCCTCTTGGTCACTCGTCCATCTCGGTAAGATCAGCTCTTGGTTCTTACTCGTCATCATCAGCATCATTATTGTAGCTCAGTTAAAACGGATAAAAAGTCATCAAAAAGAAGCGCCTATTCATACTAAAAACCTTTAGCATTGGCTTAAAAAACCAGTGCTTTTTTTATTGTTTCATGTGAAACATTATTAAAAACTAAGCGCCTAAGAAACTCTTTAATAGAGAATTATCTATATAGAGATTCTAGTAGTAAATATCCAGGTTTTGCTATAAACTCAACACATACAACTATCCTGATGTGGTGATAATAAATGTTTAAGATTCTACTCATTGAAGATGATATAACGTTATTTAGCGAGTTAAAAGAACGTTTATTTCAATGGTCTTATGAAGTTTATGGTATTACAGACTTTACCCGAGTCACTCAAGAGTTTACTAACATTAAACCTGATTTAGTCATCATCGATATCCAGCTGCCTAAATTTGATGGCTTTCATTGGTGCAGAAATATTCGGTCTCACTCCAATGTTCCCATTATCTTTTTATCCTCTCGCGACCATCCGAGTGACATGGTGATGGCCATGCAGCTTGGAGCGGATGATTTTGTACAAAAGCCCTTCCATTTTGACGTATTAATCGCTAAGATCAATGCGATCTTACGACGTGTTTATAACTACAACACCGAAGCGGTATCCTTGAAGTCGTGGTGCGGGGCAACCATAGACTATGAAAAAAATTTAGTAACAAACGATAACGGCTCTGTTGAACTGACAAAGAATGAAATGTTCATTCTTAAGCTTCTGATTGAACAAAAAAATAAAATCGTTAGTCGTGACAATCTCATAAACAGCTTATGGGATGATAAACGTTTTATTAGTGATAACACGTTGACCGTTAACGTAAATCGACTGCGAAAACGTCTAGATGAGATCATGTTAGGTCAATATATTGAAACCAAAGTAGGCCAGGGATATATGGCGATTGAAGAGGACAACGTATGATTAAGCGCTTTTTAACAGAAAGAAGAAGCTGGATCCTGTTCTTCCTTCTTCAACAGGTGATTTTATTATTTGTCGCTTATGTAGATCCAGCCATCTCCCTGTCTGCTGTAAGTTATTTTGTTTTTTTATTCTTTCTTCTCCTCTTCTTATTTTTATTTCAACGTTATCAAAAAGAGACAGCTTTCTATAAAACGCTAACCGAAAGAGAAAGCGACCTTGATGCTTCTACTCTCCTTTCACCTAGGTCTCCTTTTGAAGCGATTATAGAGAAAAGTATCATCGAACAAACACAACATTTAAAGCAAACCGCTTCTTACAATAGAATTGAGATTGAGCAAGAAAAAGATGAGATGCTGTCTTGGATTCATGAAGTCAAAACGCCTTTAACAGCCATGCACTTAATGATTCAGCGGATAGACGATGACGTATTTAAAGCTGATTTGACGTATGAGTGGCTTCGTATTCATCTTCTGCTCGATCAGCAGCTCCATCAAAAGAGAATTCCTTTCATTAAAAACGATCTTTATATGGAGAACGCTGATTTAGAATCTCTTCTTTTTTCTGAACTAAAAACACTGCAGTCGTGGTGCATTCAAAAAGGGATTGGGTTTGATTTTGATCTGCAGATTACGCATGTTTTAGCTGATACAAAATGGCTTGCATTTATCATTCGTCAAATCCTTACCAATGCCGTAAAGTATAGTGATTCCTCGGATATCTTGATAAAAAGTTATGTGCAAGATGAACGTACATACCTTGAAATTAAAGACTCTGGACGTGGAATTGACGAGCGAGATCTACCCCGTATTTTTGATAAAGGATTCACTTCAACTACACAACACCATGATCAAGCCTCAACCGGTATGGGGTTGTACTTAGCTCAGAAAGCAGCGAATTCTCTTCATATAAACATATTTGCAGATTCAAAGCTACATGATGGAACAACCTTTACCCTTCTGTTCCCAAGCAAAAATGAATTTCAACAGATTATGGGCGTGTGACAAAAGTGTCACATGCTTTTGTATTTTGTTCGTTTAATGGAAGGAAATTAGATAACTCCGTTTTTATAATGAAATTAATCAGAGAGGAGTTAATACCATGAGTATTTTAAAAGCAGCTAAGCTTTATAAAAGTTACGGAAATAAATTTAACAAACAACAAGTATTAAAAGGAATAGACCTTTCCATTGAAAAGGGAGAATTTGTTAGTATTATGGGGGCTTCTGGCTCTGGTAAGACGACTTTATTAAATGTCCTTTCCTCTATCGATCGTGTAAGTGAAGGTACCATTCATATTAATTCTGTAGAAATGACAGCTATGAAAGAAAAGCAGCTTGCCGAATTTCGCAAGAACCATCTCGGTTTTATCTTTCAAGACTACAACTTGTTAGACACGTTAACGGTTAAAGAGAACATTCTATTGCCTTTATCCATAACAAAAACACCAAAAAAAGAGGCAGAACGTAAATTTGAGTTGGTAGCGAATGAGTTAGGAATCTATGATGTTAAAGATAAGTATCCAAATGAAATCTCAGGTGGTCAAAAACAGCGAACATCTGCCGCACGTTCATTTATACATGAGCCTAGTATCATCTTTGCCGATGAACCAACAGGTGCACTTGATTCAAAGTCTGCATCTGATTTATTAAATAAACTCAGTGCGCTCAACGAAAATCGTACGGCCACCATATTAATGGTTACACATGATCCAGTTGCCGCAAGCTATTGCAGCCGCGTTGTTTTCATAAAAGATGGCCAGATCTACACCCAATTAATGAAAGGAGATCAAGATCGACAGGCCTTCTTTAAAGACATCATGAAAACGCAAGGTGTTTTAGGCGGTGTCCAACATGAACATTAATCAGCTCATTTTCCGTAATATCAAGAAAAACTTGAGAAACTATTACCTGTACGTGTTTGCCTTAATCTTTAGTTCAGCCCTTTATTTCGCTTTTGTGACGCTGCAATATGATCCTTCCATGGATTCTGTAGAAGGCTCTGTAAAAGGAGAAGCATCCATACGTGCAGCCTCTATCTTGCTTGTTGTCATTGTTAGCATCTTTCTTTTATACGCCAATACCATATTTATTAAAAGGCGGAGTAAAGAAATTGGATTGTTTCAGTTAATCGGCATGACGAAAAGTAAAATATTCCGGATATTATCCATTGAAAACCTCATTCTCTATTTTGGTTCATTATGCATCGGTATTTTCGCTGGATTTTCTTTTTCAAAATTAATCATTTTGGTCTTGTTTAAAACAACAGGTGTTGATGCGATCGCATCTCTCCGTTTTTCAACACAAGCTCTTGTTCAGACGGTTATTGTTTTTTCTGCCATCTACCTATTAATTATGCTAACGAACTACATCTTTATAAAAAAGCAAAGTATTCTCGCTTTGTTCCGTGTCATTTCCTTAACGGAGGGCAAAGTGAAAAAACTTTCTGTCTGGGAAATCACTATGGGTGTCTTAGGATTAATCTTCATCATAACGGGTTATTACATTTCCTCTAAACTATTTAGCGGGGACTTTACAACGATGCCTGAGTTATTTGGAGCCATGATCGTCATTCTAGCATCTGTGATTTTAGGAACCTATCTCTTTTATAAAGGTTCTGTCAGCTTTATCTTTAACGTGATAAGAAAACGAAAAGAAGGTTATTTATCCATTAATGAAGTGATGTCACTTGCATCCGTTATGTTTCGCATGAAATCTAACGCGCTGCTTTTAACAATTATTACGACGGTATCCGCTCTATCAATCGCATTGCTATGCCTTGCGTATATCTCTTATTATTCAGCAGAGAAAACAGCAAAAGATCATATACCACATGACTTCTCTATCATTCAAAGAGACTCTGCAGATCAGTTTGAGGCAGCTTTAAAGAAAGAAAAGATTAACTACACCGAAACATCTATAGAGGTCATTCAAGCCACTGTAAATGCAGGACAGCTTGTCGATCGACGTTTAGATGAGTTAGTGATCGACCCAAAAGCAATGCCTCTTCCTCTTATAAGTGATACGTCTGTGGAATGGATAGATGTTTCACCAGAAGAAACCGTATTTACAGGTTATAACGATCTTCTGCAGAAATTTATGCCGTTAAAGAATTCTGGGATGATTCAAATTAAAGGAAAGACGGAGGTTATTTCTCAAAGGTACGATGGCTTAAGACAAGAACACCCTGTTTCTTGGTTCTTTACAGGAGGTGGTGTACCTGTTGCCATTGTAGATGATACAGTTTTCAAACGTATTAAAAAGGATATGGATCCAAAAGTTCAGAAGGAATCCAATCTTTATATCGGCGTTAATATTAAGGATAACGAGAAGCTGGATAAAGCAAATGAACTTTTCAAAGCAACGGGAACTTACGAAAAACTTTACAATGAATCTCGATACGAAATTAGCAACAACCAAAAGAAAAACATGGGGCTAATGATGTTTATCGTAGGTTTCTTAGGACTTACCTTCCTTATTACATCTGGCTGTATCCTCTACTTTAAACAGATGGATGAGGGTGAAAGTGAAAAGCCAAACTATACGATTCTGCGAAAGTTAGGATATACGCAAGGCGATCTCTTAAAAGGAATTCAGTATAAACAGCTCTTCAATTTTGGGATTCCATTAATGATTGGCTTGCTCCACAGTTATTTCGCCGTACAATCTGGATGGTTCTTATTTGGTGCTGAAGTGTGGACACCGATGTTTATTGTGATGGTCGTCTATACCGTCCTCTATTCTATATTCGGGTTGTTATCTGTTCTATACTATAAGAAAGTCATAAATGAAGCTTTATAAAAAGTTTAAAAACGCTCCTGCTAATGATCTGCAGGAGCGTTTTTGACTTTCTTAAAATGATTTTGACTGAAAAGATCAGTAAGTGTATGTTGAGTAGCCATGCCATTAATAGAAACCACACCATTACTACCAATACGGATCTCAACTTTATTTTGAATGGATTCCAACTCATTCTCTATATGTTTATAAGCTTTCGTTAAAAAATGATACCGCTGATTTGAAGAACCCACCCAAGGACGTGTTAAGTCTAACTCGTCTTTAATAAAAGGACCGTCAATCAGTAAATCTGCTGCATGAAGAAGATTCTGTGCATCATTTCGTTCTTTAAGATTCTCATAAAGGTATCCAGAAAACACCATTACGGTTAATCCAATCTCCTTAACCATAACAGCAAGTTCTCCTAAAGGTTCTGCTTGGTCAAACGGTTCTCCACCAAGTATGGTAATACCCTCTATCCTGTTATCCTGTTTACTTCTTTTTATTTCCTCAAAGAGATCAATAACGCTTATTATCTTTCCGTTTTCTTTCGACCATGTCCATGGAACGCCACACCCTTCACAACGAATGGAGCACCCTTGTACCCATAGACAAAATCGTTTACCCGGACCTTCAACGGTTGTAACTGGCAAAAAGCGATGTATATTAAGTTCCATCAGAAATCGATGACTCTTCCTTCCGTTTTATTTGTTGACGCTACCACATGCTCTTTCTCTGGAAACAAAAGATATGGTTTTATTTTTTCGGCCAAATGTGGTTTAACAGAGAGTACCTCAACAAAGTGATTAAAAGATTGAAATCCATTTTCCTGACTTCGAGTAGAAATGATCTTCTTAGCGAATAAACCTCCAATACCTGGGACTTTCGCCAACTCCTCCTCAGTTGTTTCGTTGATAACAACTTGTTCTACCCTCATTTCTTTCTTTACGTTATATCCAATTTGTTCGTCTCCAGTTGTATTTGTTAAAACAGGCTGCTTATCTATTACCGGAGTAGCACCATACTCTCTAGCAATGGTCTTTTTCAAATGATCTATTTCTTTTTCTTTATAACCAGAAGAAAGTTTGGCATCAAGTCTTAGCAAATATTCAGGACGTATTTTAATTACATGAATGATCGAAACTATAGATCCAATTATATAACTCATAGTTCCAACATCATCTAGCCAAGTATCACTTAAAGCCGTATCAGCAGTAATCATCATCAATATAAATGGGATTGAATACAGAATCCCTGCTATAAACCATTTTCTTTGTTTTACTTTATAAGAAACATAAAAGAATGAAATATAATTAAAAAAACCAAACGTAAGAAAAACCCAAAGCATCCAAATCGAGTTTTTTATCTCCCAAAACCTTCCTCTGTCAGTAACTGACGCCATTTTATTAGTCCCCCTTCACGGTTTGTTTCTGTTTCTGGATAGTTTGTATTTCTGTTTCGTGGTATTCTTCCGTAAAAGTTGAATCGACCGTTTCTGCATCAAGCAATTCTTCTAACATTTTTATATATGACAAACAGGAATCCCCTTTAATACCCATTGTTTCCGCGTAAAATTTACCGTCTTCTGCTATGCGTATTTGAATCTTCTTCATCTTTCACCACCTACATTCGCGACATTAAAGGTTAATAAAATGGAACGATCTTGCTGAATTTCTTCAGATTCAAGTATCAGTCCTTTATCTTTCGCTTTGATCAGGAGCGCTTTATACGTTTCTTGTTGAATTAAATACTTATACTCGGTATGTAAATTTTCTATAAACTCTATAGCGTCATTTGCATCTACACTTTCATCAAAAACAGCTTCAAAGACCCCTTGCTCGTCTTGTTGAAAATAAATTTTAATATCTCCTATTTCTGTTTCATAGTTTTGCAGAGTAAGTTCATTAACTTTGCATCCATATTGTTCAATGGCTCTCTGTAATAAGTGATGTCGTTTCATTACTGTTTTTATCGTATACGTTTTTTCCTTAAATTTGTGTTTTTCAATCATAGAGCCCACAGATTGTGCAACAGCGATGCCAACAGGAATTAGTACTAATTCGATACTCATATCTATCACCCTTTCTTATTCATATCTTAGAAATCAATTGTACGTCCGCCTCGAGACGCTTTAATATCAAATTCAGGGTCAGAATCCGCATTTTCAAAATACTCTTTTCGATCTTCACGAGGAGTTGCCGTTACTGCTCTTACATTTGCCCATTCGCGGACCTTTTTGATCTGTTCTGCTTGAGTAACAGATAACGGAATGAATTGCTTACACACTTTTTCGAAATCACTCAATCTCACACTTCGATCCTCGTAATAAGCTTCAAACAATCCATTAATCACGACCTGTTCAATTTCAGCACCCACAAATCCTTCCGTCAGTTCTGCCAAATATTCTAAGTTATGATCTGAGATATCGAATTCTCCTATAACTTCCTGTGCCTTTAATCTTTTCTTTAAATGGACTCTAAAAATATCAATCCGTTCGCGGTGAGTTGGCAGATCTACAAAGAAGATTTCATCAAACCTTCCCTTACGCAACATTTCTGGTGGCAGACTGGAAATATTATTAGCTGTAGCTATAACGAAAACTGCCTTTTCCTTTTCTTGCATCCAAGTTAAGAACTGCCCAAAAATTCGGGAGCTTGTCCCGCCGTCTCCGGTAGAGTTTATCCCGCTAAATCCTTTTTCAATCTCATCGATCCAGAGTATAGAGGGTGCTATGGCTTCTGCAGTTTGAATGGCTTTTCTCATGTTCTCTTCGCTGCTTCCTACAATGCCGCTAAATATTTTCCCTATATCCAGCCTCAATAATGGCAGCTGCCACATCTCACTAATCGATTTACTTATTAAGCTCTTTCCACAACCAGGCACCCCTGTAATGAGCACCCCTTTTGGAGAAGGCAATCCATACAGTTGAGCCGATTCCAGCCAGGACTTATTTCTTTTTCGAAGCCACCGTTTCAAATTTTCTAATCCGCCGATGTCTTCCATGTTCAATTCATTATTTACAAACTCTAAAATACCCGTTTTTTTAATGATTTGTTCTTTTTCTTCCAAAATCACTTCTACATCATCGACAGATAATTTCCCATCTTCCACCATAGCACGTGCAAAAGCGTTTTCCGCTTCTGATAATGTTAATCCTAGTGCTGCTTTAACCAACTTTTCGATTTCTTCATCAGACATATTAATTTCAATACGACCTCTTTGCTTATTAACTGCAATCATCTCTTCTAAACTATTCTTAATTTCTTTAAACGTTGGCAGATTGAAGTCAAAGATGGTAATATCCTTTTCCAGCTCAAGAGGAAGTTTTAAAATCGGGGATAAAAAAACGACGTTCTTTGGATTTTGACTTTGTTTAAGATTGGATAGTAGGTCTCTCAATTTACGGATAATTTGATAATCAGGAAGCTGGCCTTGATTACCAAAATAAACATGAAAATCATGCAAAATAAAAATAGCAGGATCTTGGAACTTTTCGATGTATTCCAAAGCTCTTAAAGGAGATTTAGTATCTGTAATACTCAAATCATCTCCTGATATACCATTGGTGACTTTCCAAGTAATTAATTTTCTTGGCGTTTTGATTAATTCATGATTAGAAGCAATAGAGCGTATAAATTCAAGCGCCCTATCCTCTTCCCAAGTAGACAAATAAAGAAAAGGAAAGCGTGCTTTAAAAAGATCAGCCATTAGTTTTTTTCTATTCAATTTTTTATCCATCGTATCCACCTCAGTGTTATTCAGTTATCTATCTCTAACTACTTACTAATATTTTACATTATAGTCCTATTAAATGGGACATGTTTATACAGATAGAGAGAGTTTGTAAACACAAAAAAACCTCAGCCACTTAAATGACTGAGGTTTTAAAGGTAAATTTATTGAGCTGTATAACCGCCATCGATTACGATCGCTTGTCCTGTTACGCTCTTCGCTTTATCGCTTGATAGGAACATCGCATAGTCAGCAATTTCGCTTACTTCCATAAGACGCTTTTGGGGTACTAGCGGATAAATAACTTCTTCAAGAACTTTATCTAATGATACATTTCTTGTTTTCGCTAAGTCTTCTAATTGTCCGCGAACAAGTGGAGTATCCACATATCCTGGGCATAGTGCGTTAACGGTTACGCCTTCAGCTGCTGATTCTAGTGCTGCAACCTTTGTAAGACCGATCACACCATGTTTTGCACTGTTGTAAGCTGCTTTTCCTGCAAATCCGATCAAACCATTGATAGAAGAAATGTTGATGATACGGCCAAAGCCTTGTTTCTTCATGATCGGCATCACGTGCTTTGTTGCGATAAATGGTGCAGTCAGCATGATCTTGATCATTAGTTCAAACTTATCTGTAGGAAACTCTTCGATCGGTGAAACGTGCTGAAGACCTGCGTTGTTGATTAAAACATCTACACGGCCATACTCTTTGTGTGCTGTTTCGATCATGTTCTTGATATCTTCTTCACTTGTAACATCCGCTTTAAGACCGATCGCTTCATGTCCGAGGCTCTTAAGTTCTTCCGCTGCTTTTTTAACTCCTTCAGCATTAAGATCTGTTAAAACCACTTTGCTTCCGTTTTCAGCGAACACTTTTCCGATTTCAAAACCGATACCACTTGCTGATCCTGTAATAACAACTACTTTATTTTCTACCACACTACTCACTCCTAAAAAGTTTTTATATAATACCCATACTTGCCATGATGATTCCGACAATTACAGCTATTGTAGGTATGATTAAAGCAACGACAAATACATCTTTATATGTTTCCTTATGCGTTAACTGTGTTACCGCAAGAAGGGTTAATAATGCTCCATTATGAGGAAGGATGGATGCACCTGATGCAATGGATGCCATTCTGTGAAACGCTTCAGGACTCATTCCTGTTGACTGTGATAACTCATAATATGTGCTGCCAAGCGCTTGTAGAGCAATCCCCATACCACCTGATGCAGAACCTGTAATCATCGCCAGAAGCTGAACCACAAGTGATTCGGACACGAGCGGATTGCTCGAGATGCCTAAAAGCATATCTGTAATGTTGTCAAAGTCAGGTACACTCGTTACGACTGCACCAAAACCAACGGCTGCACTCGTGTTGATAATCGCCATAACAGAGCCTTTAGCTCCTTCGTTCATAGAAGGTATGAACGTCTTGTATTGCTTAACATTGATAAGTAGAATCGCTAAAATTCCAGCTAGTAAAGATGGAATCGGAGCTATTTTTAAGAAATTAAGTAAAATTACAACGACTAATAATGGTACTAATGAAAGAATCCAGTTTGGAAGTTTCCCCTCTTCTTCATCTTCATTTTCATTTTCTTTCGATTTATCTGGCTCTGTATACTTTTCTCCTGCTGCTGTTAATCGTTTTTCTCTAAACTTCAGCCAGAAGTAACCGCCTACAGCCATGATGAGCGTTGCGACAATACCAATAATGGTACCCGCCATCGGTGTTGTTTTAAACGTGTTCATCGGAATTAAGTTTTGAATCTGAGGCGTTCCTGGTACGGCAGTCATCGTAAACGTAAAAGCACCCAGGACAATTGTCGGTGCGATCAGCCTTCTAGAGATATCCGCTTTTTTAAATAAAGCCAATGCGATCGGATAGATAGCGAAAACTACAACAAACAAACTCACGCCACCGTATGTAAGAACGGCTGATGCTACTAAAACACCAAGTATGGCACGTTTCTCACCTATAAACTTTGTAAACTGAATGGCAACCGATTTTGCAGCTCCGGTATCTTCCATCAGCTTTCCGAGTACCGCTCCTAATAAGAAAATCGGAAACCACGCTTTTGCGAAATCCACAAAGCCGGTCATATACGTATTTGTATATGCGTCCATAAGGTCTAAACCGCTCATTAACGCAACAATTCCCGCTACGATTGGGGCAACCCAAATGATCGACCAGCCGAGGTAAGCAAAAAACATAAGTAGAGCTAGACCTATAATGATACTAATCAAAATCTTTCCTCCTTTTTGTATATGAAAAGAGTGCGCTTTCATCATTTGGCGCTTCTTTAAAAATGGTTTCTTTGCACGAAGGACATTTTACTCTTGTGCAATAAATAAGTAAAATGAATTATAACTATTATTAGTATGAGAAAAAGTTATAGATTTGGAGTTAACAAATATGGATATTCGCCAGCTTACTTATTTTCACGCAGTCGCTAAGTATAAAAGCTTTACCAAAGCTTCAGGAGTTCTACATCTTTCTCAGCCCGCTCTTAGTAAAATGGTCAAAAGTCTAGAAGACGAGCTTGAAATGGAGCTGATTGACCGTTCTTCAAGAAAAATCGAGCTGACTGAAGCAGGTGAGATTGTTTTTGAACAAAGTAAAATGATACTCGATTCTCTGGACAATCTTTCAGCGAATTTGTACGACTTGATGCATTTGAAAAAAGGCAAAATCAAAATAGGAATCCCGCCTCTTATCGGTTTCTTATTTTTCCCAAAAATTATTAAGAAATTCAAAACACGTTATCCAGAGATTAAAATTCAGATGGTAGAACACGGGGCAAACGAAATTCAACAAGAAGTTCATGACGGTCTATTAGATCTAGCCATTGTCGTCTTACCTGCAGACCAAGAAGAATTTGAAGTCGTATCTTTTATAGAAGAACAGCTATTGTTGTTTGTTCATTCTTCTCACCCATTAGCAAGCCGAAAAACGGTAGAGATGAAGGAACTGAGTGAAGAATCTTTCATTCTGTTTAAAGAGGGTTTTACGCTGCATGACCGGGTTATTCAAGAGTGCATGGAGGCAGGTTTTCATCCGAAGATTTCTTATGAAAGCTCACAGTGGGATTTTATTAGCGGTATGATTGGAGAAGGTTTAGGGGTTTCTATCTTTCCACAATCGATCTCAGAGAAGGTAGACTCTGATGCGATAAAAGCCATTCCTATTGTTAATCCAACTCTTCCTTATCAATTAGCGATTATAAAAAAGAAGGGCAAATATGTTACGTTTGCCACAAGTGAGTTTATTAATATGCTGCTGGAAGAATAGATGTTAGGGGCTGTTTTGGTTAAACTTTGTTGTTATTGTAAGTGGTTGATTTCTGTTCCAGGTGCTCGCTTTCCGCGGGGCAGGCGGTGAGCCACATTCGGACGTTTCACTCTTAAGTGTCTCACCTGCCCACCTGTCCCGCAGGAGTCTCGCACCTTCCACTCCAATCAACTTTTCAAAGTAGACTATAAAAAGATTTAAAGCAAAAATCCTTTCGAAATAGCCTATAATTATTACACGTTCGCTCAAAGATGCTGCTCTTTCTCTCCTTAAACGGTTATCTTAGCAGGTTAAATTTAGATTGAAAAACATCATTAAAAATGGAAAAGCTGAATCAAAATGGCACGATATGTACCTTTTGATTCAGCTTTCTCATGATTACATAAAACCTTCATCTGATTCCTCAGTCTTCTCGCTATTTTTTTCGTACTTCACTTCATACTCTTTACTCAACAGTTCCAGTTCGAGATGATACGTATCCACTAATTGAAAGTACTCGTCTAACTTTAGATTTGACTGATTCATTAATTCTTTGCTCTGTTGTTCTAAAGCTTGTTTTTGGAGTAATAAAGCTTCATAAAACGTTCCAGTGGCTTCTAAAAGTCTTTTTTTCATTTCCTCCAGCTCTTTACCTTGTACTTCGATGTTCTGTGCTTCTGCTAGTGCTTTTTCATAAGCTGGAATGGTGTTTTCGACCAGCTCCAAATACATGGTCTCATCGTCTGTGTAATTTTCACCAGACACTCTTGCTAAAGAATCAAAAGCTTCCATCTCGTAGCTTGAAACTCTCGCAACATCTACATTGATAAATTGTAAGATTGCTTCTTGTTGCTCTTCAAAAGTGGCATTAACAGATGTCTTAGGCTCTTCACTACTCGTCATATTGACTTGCATTTGATTGGGGTTTGACCCTGTTAGGATTGAACTAACCAAAAGTGATACTAACAGTAAAGTATTCAAGTTGTCAGCCCTTTCGTAATCGGAATTTTTTGTAAGTAGTAACCATTACCCGGCTCTATTATTTGTTATTCGCGATAACTGCAGTTACAGAGTGTTTAACGTTTTAGTTGAATAAGAAGCTTGTAAATGTCAGTTATGATTTATAACGAGGGGCAAGTTCTAGGTGCGTACAATTTTAGAAATTCTAGTAGGAATAAAGTGGATACTCAAAGTGCATTACGCTTTGAATCCACATAACTCTACTCTATAATATGAATTATCATAATAATCTAAATTTTTACATCTTGGCTTTGTAATGTTTGCAATTTTGTGTTCCAAAAAAGGAAGGAGAATTGTAATGGAAAACAACAATAAGCCCGATCAAAAAGAACATACGTCTGCAGGTCAATGTCCTGTAACTCACCACAAAGATAGTGCGATCACAACATCGAAAGCCCCTCGTGGTACGACAAATAAGGAATGGTGGCCGAATCAGTTAAATTTAAATGTTCTTCGCCAACATGACAAAAAATCTAATCCGATGGGTGAGGACTTTAATTATCGCGAAGAATTCTCTAAGCTGGATTACGACGCACTGAAAAATGATCTTCATGCGTTGATGACAGAAAGCCAAGATTGGTGGCCGGCGGATTATGGTCACTATGGTCCATTCTTTATTCGAATGTCATGGCATGCTGCAGGTACATACCGAACAGCTGACGGGCGCGGTGGCGGCGGATCAGGTTCTCAGCGCTTTGCACCGTTAAACAGCTGGCCAGATAACGTAAACTTGGATAAAGCGCGCCGTCTTTTATGGCCGATCAAACAAAAGTACGGCAACAAGATCTCGTGGGCAGATTTACTTGTCTTCACCGGTAACGTGGCCATTGAATCGATGGGGTTAAAGACTTTTGGGTTTGCTGGCGGACGTGAAGATATTTGGCATGCAGAAGAAGACGTCTACTGGGGAACGGAAAAAGAATGGTTAGCGGACAATCGTTATTCTGGAGACCGTGAACTGGAGGACCCGCTTGCAGCAGTTCAGATGGGTCTTATTTATGTGAATCCTGAAGGACCGAACGGCAAGCCTGATCCACTCGCAAGTGCTCGTGATATTCGGGACACATTCGGCCGAATGGCAATGAATGACGAAGAAACCGTTGCCCTTATCGCTGGCGGCCATACCTTTGGGAAAGCACACGGTGCAGGTGATCCTTCTCTTGTTGGGGACGATCCAGAAGCGGCAGATCTTGAAACACAAGGCTTCGGTTGGCTGAGTAAACACGGAAGCGGAAAAGGCCGCGATACGATATCCAGTGGTGTAGATGGGGCTTGGACGTCGAACCCCACTCAATGGGATAACGGCTACTTCGACCTTCTATTCGGATACGAGTGGGAGTTAACGAAGAGTGCGGCAGGAGCGTACCAATGGAGTCCTGTCGATATGACAGAAGAGCATATGGCGCCTGATGCCGAAGATCCATCTATCAAAGTAAAAACGATGATGACAACAGCGGATATGGCCTTACGTATGGATCCAGACTATGGAAAAATTTCTCGCCGCTATTACGAGAACCCAGATGAGTTTGCTGACGCTTTTGCACGTGCGTGGTTCAAATTACTTCACCGTGACATGGGTCCGAAAGTTCGTTACTTAGGTCCAGAGGTTCCAGAAGAAGATCTCATCTGGCAAGATCCTGTTCCGAGCGTTGATTATGATCTATCACAATCTGACATAGCTCAACTAAAAGAAAAAATTCTGAACGCAGGATTATCGGTTAGCGAGCTCGTTAAAACCGCCTGGGCTTCAGCAAGCACATACCGCAATTCTGATATGCGCGGAGGTGCGAACGGTGCACGCATTCGTCTCGCGCCTCAAAAAGACTGGGAAGCAAACGAACCCGCTCAGCTGGAGAAAGTGCTAGGAATCTATCAAGATATCCAAAACCAGCTCGACACGAAAGTCAGTCTAGCCGATCTAATAGTACTCGGAGGAAGTGCAGCCGTAGAAAAAGCAGCAAAAGACGCAGGCTTTGATGTGACGGTTCCATTTACCCCTGGACGCGGTGATGCAACACAAGAGCAAACAGATGCTGATACATTTGATGTGTTAGAGCCCGTTTCTGATGGGTTCCGCAACTATCAGAAGAAAGAATACTCTACGAGTCCTGAAGAGATGCTCGTAGATAAAGCACAGCTACTCGGTCTGTCTGCTCCTGAAATGACCGTCCTAGTCGGAGGTATGCGTGTTCTTGGGACAAACCATCAAGGCACGAAACACGGCGTATTCACAGACCGTGTCGGCACACTCACGAACGACTTTTTCGTAAATCTGCTCGATATGGGTGTAGAGTGGAAATCAACGGGCTTCAACCAATATGAAGGCCGCGACCGCAAGACAGGAGAAGTGAAGCGAACAGCATCCCGCTTTGATCTTGTCTTCGGATCAAACTCAGAACTTCGCGCTTTAGCTGAAGTGTATGCACAAAACGACAACAAAGAAAAATTCGTACGTGACTTTGTCGCAGCTTGGGTAAAAGTGATGGACGCTGATCGTTTTGATGTAAAAGTAAAACAGTAGATAAATAGAAGCACCTAATCAGCTGACTGAAGTAAATTTTTTGCTTCAGAGCAGTCAGGATTAGGTGCTTTTTATAGTTATGGGGAAGCTTTTCTTTTAGTTGGATACAGTACAAATAATAAAATAAACCACAATGGTGTCAATAACAACGCCGGACGGGTAGCATCTGCAACGAGCAACACGAGCAGTATCAGCCCGAACAGTGCTAGTACCACATAGTTAATGAATGGCGCAAAAGGTGCTTTAAATGCTGATATTTTATGCAGATTTGAACGATTTTTTCGATATTTGATATGGCTGATTAAGATGACGCTCCACACCCAGATAAAACAGATCGCACTGATTGTTGTTACGATCCCAAAAGCTTGCTCTGGAATCAGTTTGCTGAGAAGCGCTCCGACTGAAACGACAACTGCAGATATCCAAAGCGCATTTCCAGGCACATGATTTTTAGTCAGTTTTTTAAAAGATTGAGGCGCCTGCTCACTCTTGCTTAACGTAAATAGAATCCGGCTCGTTGAAAACAATCCGCTGTTACAGGCAGATGCCGCAGATGTCAGAACAACAAAATTAATAATTCCTGCCGCAAGTGGTATTCCTATTAAGCTGAAGGTCCTAACGAAAGGACTTTCCGCTGCGCTTAATTGTGTCCATGGATTGATGCAGAGCAGGACTATCAAAGCACCAACATAGAAAAACAAAATCCGAAGTGGAATCTTATTTATGGCAGACGGAATATTTTTTCTGGGATTAGACGTTTCCGCCGCAGCCACACCGACCAATTCCACTCCAACAAACGCAAACACAACCATCTGAAACGAAAGTAAAAATCCTGTCATCCCATTTGGAAACAAACCTCCATGCTCCCACAGGTTGTTCATTGAAACAGTTCCCGCATCGGTCTGATAACCAATCACGATCAAAACAACCCCCATTACAATCAACGCGAGAATGGTAACCACCTTGATCAAAGCAAACCAAAATTCCAATTCCCCGAAAAGCTTTACCGTCAAAAGGTTAAGCCCAAGTAAAAGCAGTAAACAGACAAGTGCCGGAACCCACTGCGGTATGTCAAACCAATATTGCACATAGACACCGACCGCAATCACATCAGCCATAGCTGTCATGATCCAGCAGAACCAATACGTCCACCCTGTGATAAACGCAGCCCGCGGTCCAAGGTAGTCCTCCGCAATATCTGTAAACGACTCATAGCCTTCCTTAGAAAGCAACAGCTCCCCTAGCGCTCTCATCATAAAAAACAAGGCGATCCCAACTATTAGATAAGCAAATATAACAGACGGTCCGGCAAGCTCAATTGCTTTACCTGAACCTAAAAATAACCCTGTACCAATCGTTCCACCAATGGCAATCAGCTGCACATGACGGTTAGCTAAATCTCTCTTTAACTCATGCTGTGACACGTATGATTCCTCCTTCTAAGATGCAAATAAAACGTAAAAAAAGAGACTGGAAGAATCTCCAATCTCTTGTACATTAGAATATTAAAAAAGCATTTACTGCGCTGAAAACACAACAAAGTCAAACTTCAATACTCTTCTGTCCTTTTGCCTGAGATTGTGAACCCTTCGGCGCCGCTTACCATGCGGTCTCTCCAGAAGCTGCTCCTGCTGTAGTACGATCTACAGCAATCATAGCTTGCTATCTATTAATTGTTTAGTAGTTTTAGTAGTTCTGAATAATTTTCAATACTATTATGGAGTTGGGCTTTTGTCAAATGTTTAACGTTGCGAGTTCAGCCATACAACAGTTACTTATGATACGGTTCACCGTATCACTTTGAACCCTAAAACTCCTGGTGTCAGAAGGGGATTCATCAGAATCCCCTTCATCACCTAACCTTATGCCTTCTTTGAAACTAAAACGAACTTCTAAAATCCTTTTGTTTTCAACCTTTATAGAAGTAATCAGCTTCCGAATTAACGATTGTTGGACCTGTTTTTCCAGTAACGGTATTACCTTCGAAACTTTACCAAGAAGTTCGGTAATTTCGTTTGTATCTAATTTTAATGAATTAGTTTGCTCCAAAGAGTTCTTTAATACCATTATGTCGTTTTCAAAGACAACTATTTCATCTGAAATTTCTTGGATTTTCCTTCTAATGGTAGACTTATAATTTTCATTCCCTTCAATCAATTCATCAGTTAATTTACTTTCTTTAATTCTCAACTTTTTTAGTTCATTTTCTCTAAGCTTGATGGCATTTAGACTTTCCATGTTTGTTTGATTTCTATTATTTAGACTGTTCAACATAGTTTTTAAGACCTCTGGTTTGTTTAAAGCGCTATAGAATATACCCAAGAATTCTTTTTCAATATCATCTTTTTTTATAGAGTTTGATTTACAACGTTTATATGTTTGATACTGATTGCAAGTATAGTACTCATAAATTTTCCCTTTATTATTAACAAGTTGCATTGACATTCCATATCCACATTCTGGACAACGTAATAACCCACTTAGCAGATGATTCCCATTAAACTGTTTTACATGGTGGCGAGGGTTTTTAATTATAAGATTCTGTACACTATCAAAGATTTCTTTTCTGATAATCGCTTCATGAACTCCTGCGCTCACAATAGGGTCATCACTATATTTTCTTTTTCTTTTATTATCTTCATGGAGCTTACTCCAGTCTTTTCGGTGTCCCCACCTGACAAGGCCACAATATGTAGGGTTTTTTAGAATTTGCTTAATTCCAACTCCATTAAAATTCTTACCTTTTTTTGTCTTATACCCTTTTTCATTCAATAAAGAAGCTATTGTTTTATAACCACTTCCCTTTAAATATTCATTGAATACAGTTATAACGATATTAGCCTCTGCCTCATTAACTCTAAGTTTCTTATCTAGTAAATCATATCCAATCGGAGGACTTCCTCCATTCCATTCACCTTCCCTGGCTTTTTGTTGCATCCCACCCTTTACTTGAGTAATAATATTTTCACGTTCCATTTCAGCAAATATTGCACCAAATACTAAGAAGTATTTACCCATAGGCGTTGAAGTATCAATGTTATCCTCAATAGCGATAAGTTTTACTCCAGATTTTTCCAAGTAGTCTGAAATAGCTACAACATCTGATATTTTTCTACTTAATCTGCTTACCTTATACACTACTAAATAATCAACATCATTTGATTTTACATATTTGAGAAGAGCTTTAATGCCTTCCCTTTTATCTATTGAAGCACCAGATACCCCTTTATCATGGAATATCTCTTTTACTTCCCACTCCTCATAATTACACTTTTTCTTTATTACCGTCTGTTGATTATCTAAACTATAGCCATCTTTTGCCTGCTCTTCAGTTGAAACTCGAATATACCCTACTGCTATTTTTTTCTTTTTCACTTTTTAAGCACCTCTTTTTTTGTGTGATTATAACTCTTAAGGCTTTAAAATATAAAACTTTCGACTGTCGCTATTTTACATTTGAAATCATTTTCATCAGCTCTTCTTTTCCATATATAGATACAATGTTTTCTACTTCATCCAACAGTTGATTTGTGAAGTCTGAAAGGATATCAATTTTTATTTCTTCTTCAGTTTTAAATAATTTTTCTAATCCTATAGACATGATTATTCCACTCCGAAAAAAGGGATTTGGAGTCAACTCCATGTCTCTCTAAAAAACCTCTTGAAAAATGTCCGGAAGAAAAATCATGTTACCCTATTGTTAAATGTGTCTCCTTAACTTTCTGACTCCCACAACAAACCTCAAAAAAAAAAATCATAAAAAATACACCTATTCCTTTAGCTGACTTGATAAATAGTCAGTACTAATAAAATAGGTGTTACTCTTTCTGCTTCATATGCGATTGTGTGTTAATCTATATTATTTATTAAACTTTTTAAACTTGCTACTTCCTCTTTTGATAAAGTTATGCCTTTACCCATTTTCTCATGATTCTCCGACCATTCTCTAAGATCATATTTAGGGTCGCGATCGTTCCAACTAATTAGGTTAAGTTCTTTTCTCCACCCTTTTCCAGACTCAGACAGAACCCCAATAGATTCAATAATTTCAAATTTTATATTTGCCAGAAAAACTCACCCTCTACGTCAAATTAATTGAACTAAGTCACTGGATATTTATTCTAACTCTGGATTTCCGGTAAATACTTCACCTTCTGTATTATAAGTGATACTAAATACCATATCGGAAAGCCATTTTTTAAAAGAATCATTATCGTTATACTGCTTAAAGATTTCCATGTTATCTGCCATTAAATTTATGACTGCTTTATTTAAAGCTTTTTGGCTTTCTATTTTGGCATTTTGTTTATCAGAGTTTTTCATGGCATTTTGATAATCTTTATCCTTAGCCACAATTTCTGGAATAGATGCAATATGTTTTTTTACTTGGTCTTCATCTTTCCATTGGATATTTCCGAACAGGTCGTGAAAAGTGGATAATATGTTACTTAATAAGTCAAGTTCAGGTTCAGCTTTTCCTCCCCCTGCCGAAGTTGGAACAGGGTCGATCTCGTAAAACGGTGTATCTTCCAAGACAATAGACATTTTTGTCTGTGCTTCAACTCTATAACTATCTAAATCAATTGCCTCAAGAATTCCTTTTGATAAATCCTCTTCCTTTGGTGCTGGAAGCTTTGGTATCAGGAGATTTAAAAATATTGATAACTTTTCCCACTCAACATGTCCATATGGTAATATTGATGCTAAAAATCCGTACGTTCGTGCAAATGCTTTCGCTTTACTCTTGAAGTCGATTTGTTCGCTTTCATCTAGTTCTTCTTCATAGTTTACAGCACAAACATCTAAAACAGGGTCTAACTTGTCCCTTTCTGCTCCATTTAAGTAAAGCTCAACAATGGTATCTACATGATAATCTGTAAACACATGATATCTTCTCAAATCACTTTCAATATCATTGAGCTTGTCCGGGTCTGTTTCATCAGAAAGAATAGTTGTCTTATAATACTTTGAAAAAGCTCCTTTAATGGTATCCGTTTCATTAGCAAAGTCTAAAACAAAAGTATCGTATTTTTGAGGATGTGCTCTATTCAGCCTAGATAATGTCTGAACTGCCTTAATATCAGTTAACACTTTATCTACGTACATTGAATGAAGTAGCGGTTCATCATAACCAGTTTGAAATTTGTTAGCTACGACTAAAATTCTATAAGGGTCTTTTTTTAACTTTTTTTCAATTTCATTACTCGGAAATCCATTAATAGCACTTTCTGTTAACTTTTGACCACCAAACTCCTTTTCTCCAGAAAATGCTACAATAGCTTTGTAAGGACTCTTTCTTCTTTCTAAATAAGCTGTGATTGAATAGTAATATTGAATTGCCCGTTCAATACTGTTTGTAACAACCATGGAACGAGCCATGCCACCAATTTTACCCTTCGCAATCACTTGGTCTTGAAAATGGTCAATGATTATTTCTGATTTCAAATCAATTGCCTTTTCATTTGACTCTACATATTTTCTTAGCTTTTTCTGAGCCTTTTTCTTGTCAAACATTGGGTCATCTTCAACTATTTTAGCAATCTTATAGTAACTCTTAATCGGTGTGTAATCTTTCAAAACATCTATGATAAAACCTTCTTGAGTCGCTTGCTTCATCGTGTAAACATGGAACGGCCTGTGTTTCACCTTTCCTTCTGATTCAAACGGAACACCAAACATTTCCAATGTTTTATTTTTAGGAGTGGCAGTAAATGCAAAATAGCTAGCATTCGTAAGCATTTTTCTACCCTCTAACATCTTTACTATCTTATCCTCAATAGTTTCTTCATCGCTGTCAGCATAATTACCCGATAATGCCATATTCATTTTCGCTGACATATTTCCACTTTGGCTTGAGTGAGCTTCGTCAATGATAATAGCAAAGGTATTTTTTCTATGCTTATTTCCTATATCTTCAAGGATGTAAGGGAATTTATGAACAATTGTAATAATAATTTTCTTCCCATCTTGAAGAAGCTTTTTCAGGTCACCAGAGCTTTCGGCATGTCCTACAGTATTAGACACTTGCATAAAGCTTTTAATGGTATTCTTAATCTGTTTATCTAGATTAATCCTATCGGTAACAACAATTACAGAATCAAAAACGTTTTTCCCATTTTTAGAGAGTGATACTAGTTGATGAGCTAACCATGCAATAGAATTGGACTTCCCACTGCCTGCACTATGTTGAATAAGATATTTTTGACCGGCACCGTTCTCTTTGACATTAACTAATATTGACTTTACTCCTGCTAGCTGATGATAACGAGGAAAAACTTGTTTCTTTTTTACTTTTTTTGTTTCCTCATCTTTTTCTTCAACAATTTGTGCATAGTTTTCTATAATATTCGCAAGCTCATCCTTAACCAAGATTTCTTTCCATAGATAATCTGTCTTAATGCCATTTGGATTTGGTGGATTACCTGCTCCATCCTTATAACCTTTGTTAAATGGGAGAAACCAAGATTTCTTCCCTTCCAGTTTTGTACACATCTTAACTTCATTTTCATCAACAGCGAAATGAACCATACATCTACCAAAACTAAAAAGTAGTTCTCGAGGGTCTCGATCAGTTTTGTATTGATAAACTGCATCATCAACATTTTGAATGGTTAGTCTATTTTTCAACTCACAAGTAATGATTGGTAAACCATTAATGAAAATGACCATATCAAGAGCAAGCCTTGCATTATCTCTTGAATACATAAGTTGCCTTGTTACACTGAATATATTTTTGTTATACAACTCTTTCGCATTCGTATTTTTCTGAGAAGGTGTTAAATAAAATAAATCAAGTGTCACAGGATAAATTTTTATACCCCGTTTCAAAACATCAATAATGCCGTTTTTAGAAATTTCTCCTTGTAAACGATTTAAAAATTTAATCTTGTTTAATTCATTTGTAAATACCCCTAATTTTTCAAGTTGTTCTGGTTGAGTATCCTGTAAAAACTTGAATAACCGTGTTTCATCTATTGTATATTCTTTGTTGTAGTCATTGTTTGTCCCTTGGTCATAACCATTGTGATTTACGAGATGCTCCACAATTAGTTTTTCTAACCCAGATTCTTTGGTGTTGGTTGGCATTAAACCTCACACTCCTCACTATCTACAACTTCATCATTGTCTTCTATTTCTTCATCGATATAATTAATGCCTATGTCTTCATTAAAAACTTCATCAACAAAAAAATTTCGTATATCTACTTTACCAGTAACAACATCAGAAATAAGTCTGGTGCTATATTCAGAAATTAAATTAATTTCATCCTGTGTTTTTGAGATGATGTTATCGATACCTCTTAAATTACTGATTATAAATTCTCTAATCTCCACTTGCTCACTATAACTTGGAACAACGATTGGTATTTCCAATAAATCTTTGCCACTTAGAGTGGACCTAACACCTGCACCTAGATTGTTATAAACTCTACCTAAATATAAATTAAAGTATTGATAATAAAAGTATTTAATATCATTATTTTGAATTGAAGTTAATCTAATATATGCAGGGCTCATTATACCTCTTTCTGGAACTAATCCAACCCTGCTCGTCTGAAAATTTTCAAGATCAATCAACTTAAAAACCAAATCATTTTTTTCGAAAATTTGGTATGTATTATAATCTTTTGGAACCAGACCTTCTGGATTATCTAAACAATTATTAACAACACCCCTAAGTGTTAAAGATAATACATTTCCGCACTGATTATTTGTATTTAATTCCTTTTTATTCTTAAATAAAAACTTTCCACGCATTACATTCCAATGGTTAGGGATTTCTCCAATCCAGTCAATTCCTGAGGGTTTCATTTTTATATTTGAATGAATTCCTTTAGTTACAGCCTGGTTAATAACAGCTTGTTTTTGTTCATTAAGAACTGAAATAAGCTTTTTCTTTACCTTGATAAACTTATTTATCTTAGTAAGTTGAAAGTCTAAATATTTCACAATTTTATTTTGTTCCTCATGAGGTGGGTATAATGATGGTATTTGCTTAAATTCATCCCAGTATAATCTATTACGGTCTGCAACAATTCCATGAGAATATTTATTTACTTCATTCATGTAGGTATGAGTTCTAAACAAGTATGAGTAATAATGGCTGTCTACTTCTGAAAATGGACTCGCCACTACATATGCTGGACTGACTAAACCATCGACTGGAGCAACACCTACAGCACCTTGCCACATTCTCATCATGTTGTAGGCAATATCTCCTCTAATTACTCGCTTGTATTTTTCACGATCACTCATGACCTGTTTACGCTTAGAATTTTTAAAATCCCTTACACGAACTCCAGTTTTTAAAGATACCTCTAAAATTGGTAAATCAGGATATCCTGTCTCATTACGTTGCAAAAAGATTCTACCATTCCTAAGGACTTTCCAATGTTTTGGTATTTCCCCAAAACACGGATGACCAGAATCTTTATACTCCAAATAAGGGGAAAAGTTCTCTATCATCTCTCTCTCCTCCCAATTATTTGTTCTAATAGTCCATCAGTTTCACTCTCAAGTTTATATATCTCTGCTTTTATTTCATCGAGGTTCCGATGTTTTACTGGCTTGTAAAAATACTTTGAAAAGTTAATCTCATAACCTATTAGAGTTTTACTTTTTTCAATCCAAGCATCTGGCACAAAAGATAATACTTCATCTTGGAAGAACTGTTTAATACCTCCTTCGTGCAATAAAGGTATTTGTTCAGTATCTCGTAAATTACCATTAGGTTCATATTCTACAATACATTCTTTACCATCAACAGTTGTATTGTACAGTCCATATAGTGGATTTGCCTCTATTTTCCCAAGTTTGTGAATTTTTTTTATTACCTTTTCTGCATTCTCATCGATTTCAGTAAGACTATTTTTGATTAGGTTTAATCTCTTAGTTGATATTTTTACATTTAATTCTGCTGCTATCTTTCCTAACTCTTTTAGGAACAAGTTAAAGTCATTAATCGTAGTGTATTGTAATTTTTCAGCAACAACATAAATAACGGATATTAATGATGTTTCCTTTTGTTGTTTACAGATTTCCTCAAATCGTTCTAAGCTTTCTTTTGCAAGATTCATACTTAATCGCAGCGGTCTTTCAACTGTAATCTTATGGTAGCCGAACTCTTCGTTATCAAATATCTTAGATTGCTCATTCTGTTCAAAATTAATTAACATATCCGAAATTTGTTTTCTAATTTCAGGAGTGAATTCGCAGTTTTTGTTTCCTAAGTTCTTTCTAAGGGGACTTTTAAGGCCTGTTGCATTTATTAGTTGAACCATTCCTCGTCTATCCTGTGCTTTTCTATTAGTAACAATCCAGATATACGTTGCAATACCCGTGTTGTAAAACATATTTTCAGGTAATGCAATAATCGCTTCAAGCCAATCGTTTTCTATAATATATCTTCTAAGATTACTTTCACCTTGCCCTGCATCACCAGTAAATAATGAGGAACCATTATGGACTTCGACAATCCGACTACCAAGTTCTGTATCGTGTTTCATTTTACTAATCTTATTTGCCAAAAATAACATCTGCCCATCACTTGAGCGTGGAATCATTTGAAATTCTGGTTCCCCACCATGAGAAACTATAAACCGAGTATCAGAAATATCTGATTTACCCCCAAGGCGTTCTAAGTCTGTTTTCCAACTCTTTCCGTAAGGTGGATTCGATAGCATAAAGTCAAAATTATAAGTTGGAAATCCATCATTAGATAATGTAGAACCATAAGCAACATTGTCATCCTGTATTGCTTCACCTTTAATGAGCAAATCAGCTTTGGTTATTGCAAATGTTTCTGGGTTAATCTCTTGCCCATATAAATATGTAGTTATACTTTTGTTATGCTCCTTAGCCAGTTGATGCAATCTTTCATCTGCGATAGTTAACATGCCGCCTGTTCCACATGCCCCATCATATACAAGGTAAGGTGCATCCTTAATTTTATCTGCTACTGGTAAAAAGGTAATATCTGCCATAAGCTCAACTACATCACGAGGTGTGAAATGCTCTCCTGCTTCCTCATTGTTTTCTTCATTAAACTTACGGATTAATTCCTCAAAGATTACCCCCATAGTATGATTATCAAGACCAGGAACTTGTATTTCGCCTTTATCGTCTAAGATTGGGTTAGGGCTCAAGTTAATCTTAGGACTTACAAACTTTTCAATAACCGCTCCTAAAATATCAGCTTCAATCATCGTGTCAATTTGATTTCTGAATTTAAACTTTTCAAGTATTTCTTGTACATTGGGTGAGAAACCATCTAAATACGAAATAAAATCAGATTTAAGCTGTTGCTGTTTAGCTCTCGACTTAAGGTCTTTTAGTGTAAAAGGTGAAGAATTACAAAAAGCTTGTTCCGCCACATTACAAAGTGCAGCTGTTTGATTTACTACTCCTGCTTTATCCAATGAATCTTTCATTTGCAATACTGCCTCTTTTGTAGGCTCAAGAACTGCATCAAGGCGACGTATTACTGTCATCGGTAAGATTACATCTCTATATTTACCCCGTACATAAACGTCGCGAAGGCAATCATCGGCAATGCTCCATATAAAACTAACAATTTGATTATATGTTTGATTATTCACGTTTCTTCCTCCAATATATCTCTATATCATTTATCCATAGATACTTAGTTTAATAGTATCATATCATCACTCATTTTTATTTCCAGGAGATCGTTACCATTTGAACTACATTAATAAAAAAGAAGCACCTACTTTTATGATGACCCTAAAATAATCATCACAAAAAGAAAAGGTGCTAGTTAACTAAGCATGTTTAAAATAATCTGTACAATACCCACAAAAATCCGCAACATCCTCATCTCTTCTGTAGATTAACTTCCCGTTGCATCTTGGACCATTACATGTTGTTAAGTCATCTTGAGTTGGTTTTACCCCGCAGGTTAGACAAACATATTGGTATTCATCTAGACAAAGAAAAGTTTCTAATTCACATTCAGGACACTCATTAAGAGGGTCTTCTCCACCATCCATTACATGACTGTATGTATCAACAAAGCTATCAATATATTGTTCAGTGAAATTCTCAATTTTTTTATCACAGAAATAACAAAATGCATCAGTTTCATCTGTAAATTCAATAGTCTCTTGATTACAAATTGGACATTGTAAAATTATTTCTTTGTTACTTAATAAACTCTGAATTAGCTCAAGTCTCTCAGACACATATTCATCAAATTCATTTAAATAATCTTGTATTTCATAGAATCTTTCATCGTCAGAACTAATGTATCCTGTTTCAATCATCTCTGTTTTGATAAATGGAATAAAGTAAGTAAAAAGTTTTACAATATTAGATTTAAGTACATCGGCAGTAACTACAAAGTGATAGTGTTCCGTTTTGTTCCTTTCTTTTCTTAACCAATCCATTTTTTCAAGTAGCTGCTCATCAAATTCAATACCACTAATTTTTTGTAGTCTTTTAATTAAAGTATCTTGATTGACACTTATAAAGTCTCCAGATTTCAGTTTGTTTTTATCAGCAGTCTCTACATTTTGAAAAATTAGCGACCAATGCTCTTGGTAAAGCATCTCTTTCAAAAGCAATTGTATTCCTGCATGTAAATTTATTAATGAATATTTTAGGTCTTCATCAGGTTTATCTATAGTTTCAATAGACTTTGATATAAAATTCAACCCGTTTTCAACCAAATTTAAACTAATGCGATAGCTCATTATTTTCACCCTTTCACAACTTTACCTTATTTCAAATCATGCACTGTTAAAATATAAAACTGATGAAGAGATAAGGTTATTAAAATCGAATATTTGATTTATTTGTGATTACTTTTACAATGTTAACAAGTGAAATAACAGCTACAACACACATGGATGCCTCATGAATACTAGCACTTCTCCTATGTGTAAGGTCATTTGCAAGAACCAAAGCAGACTTTGCATATTTTCTATAAGCTTCGTTGGAAGACCCCCCTAGTTCATAACTAAGAAAGGCATCTAGCATTCTTTTTGCATCAGTACTACTGGGAGTCACCTCGTCGATTGAAACATGTATCTCAGAATCATATACTTCTTGTGCTAAGGAAATAATAGTCTCTCTTGATAATAATCCAATAGCTTGAAACTGCTCTTCTGTATCAGCTTCACTCATTCGCTTTCTTATTTCGGAAACCCCTCTATCCACTCTTTCCCATCCAGTAATTTCGTAGGGTTGGTCAATAGGCACTGTCTCACTCGATTTTTCTATTAGATCGATAATCTCTTTATACATTTCAGATATAAACCGTCTTCTTGATTGGTACGTGGGAAGATCTCCAGAACTCCAATGCCCATACCATTCCCATAAATTCGTAAATCTGTTAGGGTTATTTAGCTTTAACCGCTCAAAGATTATATCTATCTCATGGTAGAGCTTTTTGTATTCTCCATTTACAGATTGAATTTTGGGTCCTCCTGTTGCAACTGGTATTAGAATTGATTTAATTTTATGGAGCAATTTAAGAAAATCAATTTTGGTAGTTTTATCACTTACAGAAGTCCAGTCTATGTAGTGCTTCACAACAGGTCTAATTATTATATCCATAAGACCTTCGCCTTCAACTCCACGCAAAAAGATTTCAAACTTTTCTTTAAGCTTTTCTTCGATGTCCTTCAATTGATTTTCATAGAAAGCAAACAATGTTGCATCCACATCAATATAGATAGAATAATAATTAATCCCACCGTTCCAATTATCATAGCGGACCATTTCACTAGAGATAATAGCTGCTTTTAATATTTTAGTAACATCGTAATCGCCTTGGTTTTGAAATAGTTTAATTGTAGTTGAAAATATCCTATTTAGTTCATGCTGATCCTCAAGCATAAATCATTCTCCCCATATTCTGTAATATTACTTTATATTCTACTATAAATATGGGTTCTTTTGGAAAATAAGAGAGCCTTATCTCAATAGGAAGAAATTAAAATTTCAATTTTTTTTTAAAAAAAACACCTATTCTTTTAAATGACACTAAATAATCATCGCTAAAAGAATAAGTGTATATTTTTGATTTTAGCTTGAGTTTAACTAACACTCAGCAAATCTCCATTTAAACCATTTACCCCGATATTATAAAAGTCTGCTCCACCATCAGCACTTACTACATAAGAATATAGGTAACCCTGATTGGCTAAGAATATATTATGCTCTATGTATTCCTTAATAACCAATTCTCTATTACTTTCATTAGTAGAATCTTCAGCAAAAGCCATTGCATCATTAAAAATATCTTTTGGAACACAGAGATAACAATTTGTAGTAGTAACTGTTTTATAGGTAGAAACTTCATGCTCACATTCGATTTCAGTTTGCTTCCCTACTATAAAATAAGATAGCAGAACATGATAAACGGATAACCCATTTTTATCTAAGTTTGAAATAATTTCTTCATCTATTTCTGTTAGATCCTCTTGAGAAATAGATAACGGGTTTAAACTATTAGTTCTCAAGACTTTTCCTACTTTGAACATTTCTATAATGCTATCCTTTATTCCAACTGTTTTCATTAAGTCCGTTGCTAGTTTTTGGCTTCTTGTAGCAAAAGATAAAATACTATTGCCCTTTGCCCATAATCTTAAATCCTTTTCTATATACTTTGTCATGCTTTTACGTCTCCTTACTGAGAATTTGCTAATTCAAAATTTTAAGTTTCATAATGACTTCTCAAAAGTATTTAATTTCTTATAAAATGTTGATTTTTTCATATTAACAATATCCATAAATTCTACAGTTTTTATTTCACCTTTTTTCCACTGTCCATAAGAATGACGCCATTCTTTAGGAAGTTCTAATACAGGTCTGCCAAGATGCTTACCATTAGCCTTAGCAGCTGCAATCCCCTCTGATTGACGTTGCAATAAAGTTTCTCTTTCTTGTTGAGCTAAAGAAGTATAGACTTCAATGAGAATAGAATTAATCATATCCAATACCCATTTCTGGCCTTCTGGATGTTCTTGCATAGTTGTAGGCATATCTAAAATTTTTACACTTATGCCATTCTTTTTAAACTCTTCTAGATAGTCTTTAATTTGAGCCTTATTCCTACCTAACCGGTCAATCGACTTAATAAAAAGCGTGTCACCAGTTCGCATAGCTTTGAGCATATTTTGAAACCCTTCCCGTTCCATATCTTTTCCACTTGCTTTATCACTGTAAATGTATTTTTCGTCAGTCACATAACGCCTTAATGCTTCAAGCTGCCTATCTAAATTCTGCTCTTTTGTCGATACCCTTATATAACCGAATGCTATATGCATAACATACCCCCAAACTAATAAAGTTGTTGTATGTTAGCTTGATTGTACATAAAGGTCAATTATTTTTTAGACGTTTATAAAGCTTTATTTTTTTAATAAATAGACTAGCAATAATAATTAATAAGAAACGAGCATAAAGGGGTAGCTTTATAGACTATTTATAAAAGCTAATTAGAGAGTTGACATTCATGAAATTCTATAGATCCTTAGTAATTCTTTTAATACGCAATTTTTAAATATGACCTGTTCATACTTCATTTTAGGGTCTAATCTGACCCACAAATCATCATCAGGGCTATAGCAATTTGTATGCTGTATATAAAAATACTCACTATATTCTGTTTGAAGAAAGAACTGTTCATTTAATTTTTTTGTTTCTCGTTTGCCAGGTATTCTTTTACGTATCAAATCTGTTACCTCTTTATCATCAATGAAATATATAAATTCACCATTTTTATTTGCGTCAATAATAAAATTCCCTATTTTTTCATTACCCCTCATCCACCTATGCGTAATAGGTTTAAAGAAATGATTCGCCATTAAAATCAACACCTTTAATCTAAAGTAAAAAAAACTACCTTATGCCCAAGGGAAAACAGTTAGGAAAGTTAAAAGTAGAATGGAAACTTATTAACTAGATAACCATACGATTAACAGACTATTTAATAAAAGAACACCTAACTGGTGTCCTTTTATTTTCATTTTCTCTTTCTTCTTTTAATAAATGGTTCAAATCGTTTAAATTCTGATTTTATTTCCCACCCATTCGGAGTTTTTATATCAATATCAATAATACTTGCTCTGGCAGAACCATTCTCTTTTTGAAAAACTATTGTAGGAGTAGGTAACTTTGCATCCCCTCTTAAAAAAGCAGGGAGCTTAACCGATAGATGAGCATAAAAATCCTTTTTATAGACCTTTAAAAATCCACCATACTCATCTCGAATAATTAAGTACATAAACTCATAAAGTGTCAGATCAAAAGTTACTCCTGCTTTAACCGTTTTATATTCGACATCTTGCGTTAGATCAATTCCTGTATCTTTGTTTTTAGTTACTTCCTTTAAATGAAAAACTTCAATATCGATATCAGTTTTTAGCCTAACACCAATAGGTGTTGAGATATCTTTAACTCTGGTTTCATTTACTTTGATAGTTTTTTTCTTAGAGGCTAAACCAAGTAAGAAAATGAAATGTAAAGTATCTTCTTTACTTCCAATTTTGTTGTATTCTTCTTTATTCAAAGAATTTAATATTTTACGTCCTCTGGCTTGTATTTCATCATTTGCTTTAGTTTTTTTATAATAAATATTATTCTCCTTATTAAATGTTTTAGAACTTTCAGTAGGTACACTTCTTTTAAAGTCTTGGCGGTTATGCACTATAATTTAACTTCCTTTTTCCTTTTATGGTATCAAATGCCATAATTCTCAACAAGAAGTTCTTCGCTCTAACTATTCTCAAACCTGTTAATTTTAGTACTATTTCTATGCATTAGTAATCTATCAAACATTGTGCCCTTGAATATTTACCTATTTCATTATATAACCCAAAGCTTTAATACCTTCTCGATAGTAATCAGCACTACAAGGGGCAACAATGTCATTTACATCTGTAAGTACTACTCTAAGCTCTTCTTTACGATAAACTTCTAAATTAAAAAAGATATCTAGTTCTGTTTCATCATCTTTTGTTATACTCCAAAGTACAATAGGTACACTACTTTCTGCTGAATTCTTAATATTTTCAAGTGTTCTAAATTCTAATCAATAAACCCGAATGTTACCCCAACCAAAAACATAGGCTTCAGGACAGGTCAGAATCATCTTATGCACATTTTTGAGAGAACCATACGCTGCAAAAAATTTACGCTTTACGGTGTACATACACATCACCCTTTTTTATTCGTATAACTTGTTAGTATAGCTCTCAACATATATTTAGTGTAATAAATTTTAAATTAATTCTTTTTAATTAATAAGGCACCACAGATAAGCCACAATTAGTGTTAAATTTATAATCTGACACTAATTTCATACTCATCATGAAGAATATTGTATGCCTTACCTCCACTTAATAGTTCATAAAAGAACTTACTAGGCTCCTTAAATAAAGAAATTTTTATTCTTCTAGCCTTTATAAGGCTTTTGGGACCAATCAATGGTAGTACTTCTCCAAATGCAAACTCCCAGTATTTCTCTTTTTGTATTGCCACCATAAATCGATTAAAAGGACTGTCACTGACTAGTTGATATTGAGCAACCTTTGCAATCCACCTTAATGCCATATTTTCACTTATATCAGATGATAGTTTTATCGCATAAACCCCTAATGAACCTAGAAATTCATCTGGCGAGAAGAATAAGAATTGACGAGTCCAATCACAAACTGAAGGCATTCGGAGATAGGTCTCGTAGAATAAGCAATTGTCAGATGTTTTATCAATTAGCCATTCTCCATTTGCAATTTTCCGATCGGCAATTCTACCTATATGTTCATTATAATAAGGTCTTAGTGATTCTTTTGTAACAAAATAAGAGAGTTGGCACCAACCTTTGTTTGAATAAGGAGAATTTGTTATGTCCATGATTTCATTAAAGGTCAAGGAGCTCTGGAGATTTATGCCCTTTATAAGATGAATCCTGCTAAGATCAGGATGAATGTCTTTTTCGATTGAATTTATGAAGAACATAACTTCACCTTCTTGTATTATTTTTCTTCTTGAAACCTTTAATTAAAAATTCTCAAATGCTTTGGTTATTTGCGAATTTAAATCTAAAGAATCACCATTTGCATTCTTACTAAAATCTCCTCGTAGTAATTGATACAACACTTTTCGTTCATGTGCTACGACACTATCTGTCGATGTTAGTACAAATAATAAATAGGATAAATTATGCTTATTGTATAAATTAGTATGCTTTTCTAAGTTTGCCTTTGTAAGTGTTAGTAAAAATTTTATTTCTTTTTTACACTCTTCTAAATTGGCATGTAGTTTATTTGACAGCGGTAATAAATTCAAAAGACCATCTATTATAAAATCGCTAGGATTCAACTTACCGGTTCCTGCACGAAACTGAATCATTGCTTCATCAACTTTGCCTTCAAGTATCAATTCAATGGTACTTGCTCCAACTTTACCTTCTAACTTTTTTGATAAATAACTCATGGATGCCTCTACACTGTTTTTACTTTTTGCACCTAACTCATCTTTTGTTTTACCGTAGTTACAGCGATTCTTAATGAATAAAATTGCTTTCTTTCTAGACTTTTCTTGGCCTACCCAGGTCTCATCATTCTTTATATAATCAAATATTTCTTTCAAAGCAGATAGTTGCTTCTTTTCCAATGAATCATCTTCACCATAAAACTCTTTACATCGCTGAATTGCCTCTATATGTTCTCTTGCTTCGACAAACTTTCTAAATACCAGTTTATTTGCCATTTAATTATCCTCCCGCCGATGATTATCTGAAATATCCCTTATAAAGAGTACTAATGTGAGTCCAGAACCACTCCTTTAACTCATCGAGTTCCTGTTGCGACTCGCATTTAACAATCCTCTTTACTGTATCTTTTCCGATAAAATTCTCCATTCGAGTGTTAAAGTACAAAATGATTGCTCGTAGACCATCATTAGTTATACCTAATCTTTCTGCTGTTTCCCTTCGGTTCTTACCCCTATTTATCCAAGCTTCATACTTTAAGGATGATTTCTCTGTCGACTTGCCTATATACTCAATTAACAAAACTATTTTTAGTAAAAATAACTTCTTCTCATTTTGGAGGCTTCTAACTTCATTAGGTTTATCAAGCAATTGTAGCTCTTGTTCGACTTCATAAATGCCCACCTGAATTTTCTCCCACAGCAACTGCTTTTTTATAAACTTTCACTCTCCTACTCTTTACTTAGTGATTGAGTAACTCCTAATACAAGTGAGTCACGATCAACAAAGTAAGAAGAATCTTTATGAACAACTACAAGACTTAGTAAAAACCAAGGAAATACAGTAAATACTTAATAAACTTTCTACATTATTTATTTAAAAGATTTATAATTCTTGAATAACCTTTAGGGCTGCAAGACATAAAACTATTAAATTTAAACACCGTTAAAAATAGACAATAACTTTCTTTAAGTAAAATCTTAAGCATTCCTTACTGAGAATAGTTTTGGTTGCTAATTTTCTCATGAAAAATAAAAAAAGTTCATGCTACAACGTAAAATGTTAAGGACGAATTTCTTATCAATGCATGTAGAGCCTTTGAGTGACTAGAATTATTTCTATGAGAATATTGAATATTCATCAGAGGCATTATTTGAGGAAGTATCTATTTTTAAGCATAAAAAAAGTTAGGCATCCTTTGCCTAACTCTGATCGGAATTATATTTAAGGGATTGAGATGGTATTTAAACGAGAATGTATAAACTCTACTATTTATGAAGCAAATCCTATAAAATGAACAATATTTAGAGGTGGAAAGTTAATCTTTGTTGTATAAATAAGAGTCCCTATTATAACCTTTCTTTTCGCTTTTAAATGTCCCTCAAGTTTTATAAGCATTTCCGTACTTTTATAAGATTCCTTTTCGGCTTTAATAAAAGTATCGAGAGATTTATAATTTGGTTTTTTCTTTTATAAAACCATCTTTACCTTTATAAATCTCGTTTTCGGTTTTTATAAAGAATTTATCCTCTCCTCATTAGATACTTAGAGTTCACTCTGACACCACAGCTTAGTCATTCAACTGTGTGAAGAAAATTAATGCAATCAACAATTTATGTTCCAAAACAATAAATTACAAACCACCTTCATTCCTCCTATCGTTATTACCTTTGCAATAGTTTTATGCAAACTCAGAGTTAGATAACAAAATTACCCTTAGCTCTCTTCTTAATACTCACTTGGGATCAAAAATGTGTAGTATTTAATTTCACCTTCTTCACCATACACCGCCCAGACATCTTGACTGAATAATCTATGGGCAAAAGTGGCAAGCGTAATATTATTACCGTCAGTGATGTACGTCTTGCCTTCTAAATATGAAAAAACTAAGAATGATTCCTTTCCAGCAAAATGCTGAATAATTATGGATGCTGCTATATCCAAATGAGCATTTTTTAATGCTTGAATGCCGGGTGTTTGGCAGAACCTAATGGTCTTCAAAGGTATTGGACTACCCCTTTCGAAAATATTTATGCTATGTTAACTCTGTTCTTATTTGTTTACTAGAATTTTTATAGGTAATTTTAAAAAAAATGATAGAATATACAGACACCAAGAGGTAACTCTTATTTTTATGCATTCATGGTAATTGTATACAAAACAAAAAGTAGCGAAGGTGTTAGTTACGATACATCCTCGCTACTTTGTTAAAAGAACAAACTCATACTTGCTCGTCAAACCATCTATAAATATTATCGTCATCATTCCCTGTTAAAATATGAAGGTTACGGATAGAGTTATCTGCAGATTTTTTATAGGCAACCTTATGACGTAGGCGAAAAACAGGTGAATTTCCAACGCATTTATTCATAGTTTCTATGCCATAACGCATTAAAGCTATTATCCAGTGAACTCTTATTGAATACTTATAGCTATTATTAAAACGTACAGCTGGAACTCCTTTAAAATCCCTACCACCTGAAAAATATGTGTAATGCTTAATCCCTAGATACTTGATTTCTCCAAAATCTAATTTACCTTTAACTATCAGGAATTTCTCCTTTTTGGTTGCTTTATCTGTGACAAGAATGTTATCATCAGCAATCTTAACTCTGTAATCCATTTTATTTACCTTATATACTTGTCCTTCGAACATATCAATTACTAAATATTCATCAGCTTTATCACTTTTCTTGCAACTTAGATAAAATGCCCCATTTCGAACTTTTTCTTTATGTGCATTAATTTTTGCCATTTCTACTACTTTTGAATTCTCGTCAAAAAGTAGTCTATAGTTATCCTCTTGGTCAACCCCCTTTCTTTGTAAACGGTTCATATGCTCTAATTTCCTTTGAAATTCTATTGACATCTTATTTCCTCCTTTGCTTAATAGCTGTGACAGAATTATTACCCATCTCTTGAAAAATTAGCTAAATTCACGAACAAGTCGATAAAATTTATGCACATCTATCTTTAGTTTCTTAGCTGCAACCTCTGCCTTTAGAGCATTATTCTTATAATCTATGAACATCTGATAGAAATCTGCTGGGAATACTTCTTGACTTTCTCGATGTTTAATTTGATTCTGAGCCTTAATTTCTATTGCTCCACTATTTTTAGTCAAATCCCTTCGCAGATTAAAAATTGCCTCCAGAGTTTTAAATCCTCCATCGGTTAAAAAGATTTCCTCTCCTCTAGTTGGATTTAAGAGATTTAGCTTTACCCCTTTATTTCGAAAAATGCATAGTAGTTTATAAACCTCATCTAAATCTTCACTCACCATCACAATACTTGGCATAATTACTTTGTCATTTTCTTCTACTTCTTCTATTAAATTATTAAACTCATAATAGCTAGACCATCCTCGATCTGTTGCCAAATCGATGTAAAATTTATCTGCTTTCACTACACCTTTAAACAGTTGAGCCTCGCTATGTTTTTTGGTGCAAAGATACCCAATTGTCTTACCCATCTTGCTCACCTTCTTCATAAAAGTATTCAGCCCAGATACCAATAAAATTATTGCTTAATTTTATGGTTCGGTTAAGCGCCGTTATAGATAATAGAGTTTTTTATGCAAATTCTACTCACCAATTGTAAAAACTATTGATGTATTTTTGTAAATTTCTCTTTGAATCTTCTTAAATTAATAAATAAAATAGAATCGATTTTATTAAAACATAAAAAAATATACATTTAGAATCAGGAAACCCTTGTAAACGATTTTTTACAGCTAAATGGCAAGCTTTCAGGAAAATAAGGGATACATAGCCTACCACCGATTAAAGCCTAATTTGGGCAAAATAAAAAAGCCTGGTATATACCCCTGATTAATTATCTAGGAGATGTACTTGGGCTCTTAAGATAAATTTTCTACTAATAAATTTATATTGGTAGTAATATTACTTTTATATCTTTTATTCTAAAAAAACTTATCCTCTCTAATTAATTACTAAAATTTTTAATCATATTTTATCGCTATTGGTTGATGTAAGGCGGTGTTTAATTATTTCACTTGTCTTGGAAGAAGATATAATGGGATAGCTATGTTTGTCCAAATAAACTCGGCTTGTTTATCACCGGTTTTAGTTGAACTGCTCTTAGGAATGTTACCTACAAAATACTTATTCCAACCCTTATCTTTATCTAGATACTCATATATATCGTTATCAGTTCCACAAAGGATTATTCTCATCTTTACATTCTCAATAAGTCGAACTAACTCTTCATGTTTGCAACGTGGAAATGAATCCTCGTAGATATCTGAGTCTACATAAGGTGGGTCCAAGATCGCTAGAAAATCACTCCTGTGTCCATATTCCTCAATAAAAAACTTATAATCAGCCTGTGTTATTACAACATCCCGCAATAAAGGAACCAGCTCTTTGTATCTTACTAAACTTGCATAGCTAATACCCCGCTCAGCATTTTCTTTACAAAAACTTACTCTGTCTCCTGCTCTACTATATTCAGCGATAATAATTGCAAGTGCTGCTGATTCTAGTTGAGTTGTATCATCCGAATGTTTTCTCTTTATAGCATTCTTGAAATCTTTTTCGGTTTTAATTGTTTTTTGAAGTTGACGCGTCAAATTCACCAATTCCCTTGCATTACCCCAATCCGTTAAACAAGCCATTACATTGGAAATACCTTTATCTAACTCATTATAGAGCCTAAATGGTACTACTCTCCTACTTAATTGAGGTACAAACTTGTTACCTCCCCCAAATAAATCCATAAAACCGTTAATCTCATAGTTCCTGTATACATATCTGATAAGGGGAAGAAATACTTTCAATAGGCGGCTCTTACCGCCTATTGTTTTGAGTACTTTAATATGTTTAACTTCAAACATTTTACATACCCCCTTGAGACAATACAGAATCATCAATTTTAAATATATAACAGTGTGGAGCATAACCAGCTCGCAAAGTTACCTTCTTTCTGTTTTCAAATGAACCTGGAAAGAATAAACTCCTGTTAGCTAAATCTGCTAATATTGCATTAACAATCTTAGTATTTGGCATATCGATTAGTTCACGAAACTTCTTTGCTTCGAATGCAATAGAATATTCACCGTATTTTAGTTTATCTATAGCATCAGTAAATCGAATTCCATCATATTCCTCTCTAAAATTCCCCTTATCTGGAAAGGCAGAGTTATTTTCAATTGCATGTTCAACAATAGCTCGATACACATTATTAGCTTCATCAAAGTTAGTAAGTTCTGTTGTTCCCAAAATATGTTGTTTATATCCCTCATCATTTGAAATAATTAGTCCAGCTACCTTTAGACAGTCAACATACTGAATAAAGGCTTCAAGTTCATCTGGATAAAATCTACCCCTATTTACTAATTCCCTTATCAGTTCTTTTTGTTTTTTCTTGTCATAAAGGTCAGAACAAAGACAATATATTGGATTAGTTCTACCCCGTTTGCTTGTGAATTTTGCAATAAAGACATTACCAGTGAATTCAGGATGTTCCTCAAGTAGAATTTCCACTTTCCAATCAGTCTCTACCGCATCTTTTATTCCTGATGGAAACTGAATGTCCCTTAGCGGTAAAACTTCATTTTTTACTATCACTTGATCGTTTGTAGATGGATTTTTCTTCATAAAAATATTCCTCTCTTTGTAGAATTTTATCGTTTCTACTTAGAGAGAAAATGCCTCTTGAAAATTCACCCCAATTATACTCATCTCATAGTCTTTAAAAAATATGTAGCAAAAAATATTACTTTTTTCATCTACCTGTCATTAAGTTGCTGTTAATAAAATCATTTTCAATACTGTTACCTTTAAATTATACTGAGTGACCGGGTGAGTGGGTGTTGAGTTATTGTCAGGAGATTTTGGAAGGATATAAGCTGATACTCAAGATGACTTAGAAGTTCGAAGATGTTTAAATCAATTAAATTTGTGTGGTATGGATGAAATGTTAATTTGTAATCGTTAATTACTGGTTTAAACAGACTCTCTCTATCTAATATGTTTTACCTGGCGTATCTTCTCTTAAAGGGGGGTTATTCTCCAGAGAACATTTAAAAAATTTTAATGATTTATTGGAATTTTTTTTATGATATCTCTTAATTTAAGAGATAAAACTTCAATTTATTGTGTATGAAATCATTAAATACTCAATAAATATAAATAAGGTGCCAATTCTTATGACACCTCAGAATATAACATCATAATCCCCATCTTCTTCATCCAATAAATCCACCGAAAACCGTTTATACTTGTCTATGATTAATCCAACTTCACGTGTATTACTCGAAAAATCAATTTGTAATCTATCCAATAACTCTCCTATATAATAAATTTTAATGTCAATCTCCCTATTTCGACTAATAAACCATTCCTCTAGCTCTTTAAATAACATTACAACAAGCTGTAGCTGCTTCTCATTTAAAACCCATTTTATTGAGTCATCTAATTCTTGATCAATATCAATTTTATCAAATAATGACTTCTCTTTTGCCCAAGGAAACTTCTCTAATATGCTTCTTCTAGACAGATAGACCATATTATTACTCCTCCCCAAGATATATTATTTGATATTTTCTAAATATGTCCTCAATCTCAGAAAAACCACAAATCTTTTCTACAAATACATGACCCTGGACCTCTTTAAACTCGAATATGGTTACTTCAATTGGTTTATTATATAATGAAAACCAATTTTCTATTTCTTCAAGCATTGTGTGTATCAAATTCAATTGAGCACGATTGTAAGTCCAAGGAATAACGTCACAGAAGAACCCCTCATCAGAATCACTTAACTCTATAATTACAGGTTTTGCCCAAGGAAATCGTTTAAACATACTTTCTTGTGTAATTTGCATAAATTAACTTCATTCTTCTCCAAATCACATTCGAACTTTTACTTTGTAGTAATATAACTTGGAATGAAGAAGAGTCAAAGTGAAAATACACTTTAGAAATCATTGTTATTCAGATTTTTAATGCGTCTTGTTTTTCACCATCCAAATAAAGTAGTATGAGTTGATAGCTATAAAATATTTTAACTGGAGTTTTGCTATGAATATTAAAGTTTACGTAGTAGGTGAAAAAATAGATAAAACTTTTCTAGAAGGAATAAAGGAATATGAAAAGCGACTGAGTAGATACTGCAAAATTAAATTACAGTCCTTTAAAAACGAGGAACAACTTTTAAAAAAACTCGCTGATAAGTCATATAAGATATTAATTTCTGTTAATGGAAAAACGGTAACTTCAGAAGAACTTGCTGATAAAATAAATCATTTAGGGATTACAGGAAAGTCAGATGTTACTTTTGTTATAGGTACCAATAATATTCCCCATGATGAAGTGGTGGCTTTGAGTACTATAGAAATGGATTTAGGAATTAAAACACTCATTATGTTTGAGCAAATTTACCGTTCATATCGTATTCTAGGTAATGAACCCTATCATAAATAAAAGGCGACTCACTGTCGCCTTTTATTTATTGGAATTGAATTATTCATTTTCAATGGGATTATCTCGCCAATCTAGAATAAATAATAAATTATCCTTTGAAAGTTGTATTACCTTGTTCTCTTTTAGGACCTTTTGAGTATCTCCGTTATAAATATCTATTATGTCAATTGCTATGAAAGCTTGTTTATTTAATTCATTATAATAATTGATAAGGTTTTCAACTGTTACTTTCTCAATATTTTTAAACAAGAATGAATCATGAATTACAAATGGTAATTCTGTTAACGTAAATATAGCTAGATCAAAGATAATTAAATTAGTGAACGCTTTACCTGTTCCCGTGTTTTCAAAATATTTATATTCATAATTGTTATAAGTTAAGTTTAATTCGGGTGGAGTCCTTTTGTCATCATGAATTGAATCATTTATTTCAATCAATTTGGAATTAATTTTTAACTTTAAATTCTTTACAATGCTTTCTTTTAGTTGACTTAAAGAAGTTGTCTTTGACGCTATTCCCTCAGTTACAGATTGTAACTTATTGAAGTAATTATTTTCTAATTGAAGACTTTTTAATCTTGATGATGATTCAATTAAGCTATCAATAAATACATTCTGTTCCTCATTAGGGTTTAATACCTGTTCTAACTTTCTATTTATTTCATCAATTTCTTTATTCAATGATTCTATCTTTTGCTTCAATTCTTGTTTAGCTCGATTAAGTTCTTTCTTCAATATTGAGTATATTCCCTCGTGAAAACTTTCGATTGATTCTAGTTTTTCAATATTTACACCTGGGAAGAATTCCAAAAGTTTCTCAAAACCAACATCCGTATATTTGCTTATTTTTTTGCTAGTTCTATTATAACGTGATTTATAATAATCCCTTTCTTCAATCAAGATGTTTTTTCGTTCCCTTAACTCAATTAATTCGTCAGAAATAATTTCGGAAATATTGATAATAGGACTAAACGCACTTTTACTTAACTTTTCAATTTCACCTTTAAGATTTTCAATTTCTTTCAAATTCTTTTCATAAGCTTTTTTAGTTATTTTCGGAATGAATTTAAGTCTTCCTGCCTTGTTTAGTACATTTTTTGATTCGATTAATTGTTTTAATTCTTTGTCCTCTTGAGCTAATTTATTGTATTCATTAAATAGCTTGATAAGTCGAGTTACAGTTTCAATATTTTTCTCTGAATGATGGCTATGCAAGGGTCTCTTAACATCATAATTATTTTTACCCCAAATTCTTGAGAAAAGGCTAACTGCGGACCTAAATTTTAAGCCCTCTGATTGTAATTTATAATACTCTTTTAAAAGATTATTAAAATCGCTTAATTTAATTTCTTCTTCCTTTTCAAATCCACTATTACACCGATAAATAATATTTGGCTCTTCTGTTCCTCTAATGAAATATAAATTAACCTTTGTAAACTCGAATATGTATAAGAATTCATGGTGTCCTAATTTCGACACTACATCCTTATTATGAGTGATATAAGTATTACCACCATAAACAAAATCGAGAATCATTAATAATGTTGATTTCCCAATTGAATTGGAACCAAAGTTATCACCTAAAACTACATTTAGACCGTTGTGAAACTCAATAACCTTTTCCTTAAATATTTCACACCTAATCTCTTTTAACATATTTTACTACCCCTTTATTAAAGTCTACTTGGATTACATCAAGTAGATACAAAACATCTAAAGAATAAATAAATTCATCAACTTCTTCAAAATATTCTTGAGTGCTTGAATACAAATGTTCTATAGAAACTTCATCCTCTGAAATGCGCTCAAGAACATTGAGCATTTTCCCAATTATTGACTCGCTATAACTTATTACCTTATTAGGTACTATCATGAGAATACCTCGCAGTTTTGAATAAAAAATGAGATAATTATTCCACACGCATTTAATGAACTATTTTCTGTCTTTTTTGATAACCATTCAGAAAGCAGCTCATAAATTACTTCTTGTGAAGTTTCTGTTCTACTTAATTTTAAGTAAAAAGTCTTAACTTGAGATGCAATCGTATCAAATGATTTTGGGTATTGTTTATCCAATTGTCTGAACTGCTCCTGTATATATAAATAATAATCCGTAATTTCGTTCCTTATTCTTCTTTTCGTTAATCCTGTTAATGTCTCATTTGCTTTATCATCAAGCTTTAAAGCATCCATGCTTAATAAAATCTCAGAGAACTCATCAGATCCATCAACAAGAGCCATTAATATTTGTTTTATTTCAATTTCTATTTGATAATCATAGTATTTTGCTCTTGTTTTAGTTCTACTTAACAGAAATTTCTTTTTATCAATTAATTTCCTATACTCTTCAACTGTCCTTGGATTGTCAAATTTTTTGTGACAATCTCTGCAAAGAGCAATAAAGTTATCTAAATGATTTACATCCTCATGTAGGCGTTCTTCGTTTTTTAATAATTGCTCTTCTTCAGCAGTAGGATTTAGAGGATAAATATGGGCTCCCTCAAACAATTTTTCTTTTCTACCCTTTTTCTCGTACATGAGAGGCTTGGTGCATAAAGGACAAATACTCTCAACTTCAGAGAGGAGTATAGCATTTTCATTTTGAGAAAGTTTTCTTCTATTTGTCTGCATTCTCACAACACCTCAGAAATGTTACACTTCAATATTTTTATTTACTATTTTAATTACCATTTCATGTATTATTATTCGACAATAAATTTGCAAAACCTCTATTTTCCATTTTTTAGTCATAAAGAAAAGGTGACTAAATAAAGTCACCTTTTTTCCGTTACATCATCTTTTTAACTTGTGTAACAATTCCGTTTTTCATATACAAAGTAAACTCAACTTTTTCAGTAAAATCGAAAAAATCTATTTTAGGATTTGGTGTGGTACGCATCACCCCGATTAATCCGAAAAGTCCTATAAATCTGTTCAACAAGCACGAGTTTCATCAACTGATGCGGATAAGTAATCTTACCAAAAGAAATCTTCTCATTCGCCCGCTTCATAACAGCGTCACTTAAACCTAACGATCCCCCAATGATAAATGCTACTTTGCTCTTCCCATACGTCGCAAGCTGATCCAAATTCTTAGCCAAATCTTCAGAGGAAACGGCCTTACCTTCAATCGCCATCGCGATCACATGCACATCTTGCCCGATCTTTGCTAAAATTCTCTCACCTTCAGCGCTTTTGACCATAATCATCTCTTGATCACTTAGAGTTTCGGGTGCTTTTTCATCAGGAACCTCTATGATTTCAACTTTTGCATAAGGACCTAGTCTTTTTAAGTATTCATCAATACCTAACTTCAAGTATTTTTCTTTTAACTTTCCTACCGATACGATTGAAATATTCACGTGTTGAAAACTTCCTTTCAAATAAGTTATCCCCAGAACTTATCCACATATGCACATTTAAGGCCATATATTGTAGGCGTTCATATGTTCGATACTTTATATACACCGTCGTTGTCGCAGTATTCACAACCTGTTGATAACTCATTGTTTTCTGTTAGTAACTCTACAACAGGAGGTGTTTCAAATTCATCCACAATGATGTCAATCGCAAGCTCAGCATGCTCTTTACAGCAAATAATTATCAAAATCTTCACTCCTTACTTATCCACAATGCTTCTTCTAACACTATCGAATATACATCTGTGTGTAAACAATCTTATTCAAATAAAGTTGTCCACATGTTGAGACCAATATAAACTGTATTCTACAAATTGTAGCTTTCAAGACCTTTAAATACTCTTCGCAAAATGAAAATCGCTTTAAAGTTGATGAACACGCAAAATCAAAAATTCCTGTACATCAATGATTACCTATCTGCATACATAGAAGCAAACACCGTGAACTAAAGTGGTAAAACTGAAAAGCTCTTCTCTAACAGATTGTTCTCAAAGATCTTTCTATTCATCCTCTTCTTCGACAAGTTGATTGCAGTGCAAGGTGCGAGACTCCTGCGGGACAGGCGGGCAGGTGAGACACTTAAAAGTGAAACGTCCGAATGTGGCTCACCGCCTGCCCCGCGGAAAGCGAGCATCTGGAACGGATATCAACACTTTCAAGAGCATCGAAGCTCAACAAAACAAAAACAGGAAGACCATAAGCCCCCCTGTTTTACATCATCTATTGCGTTTGTCTTCCACCGCTTAATTCTACTTTGACAGTCTGTTTCTTACCATCACGATAGAACGTCACATCCACTTCATCACCAATTTTTGCTTTCGTGTATAGGAACTTACGCAGAGCGACCGGATCCTTAATCTTCTCTCCGTCCATCTCCGTAATCACATCCATTTCCTTCATGCCTGCACGAGCAGCTGGAGATGCAGGCGTGATTTCCATAACAACAACGCCATCTTGAACGCTGTTTGGAATCTTAAGTGTTTGTTCACGCTGATACGTGTTTACTTGAGAAAGAGGAATAATGTTAACCCCTAAGAACGGTCTGCGCGTCTCACCATATTTCTCAAGGTCCTCAATAATAGGTTTTGCAACATCTGAAGGAATAGCGAATCCGATTCCTTCTACTTCATTCTGAGCAATCTTAGAAGAGTTGATGCCGATAACCTGACCGGCAATATTGATTAACGCTCCACCGCTGTTACCTGGATTAATGGCTGCATCCGTCTGAATGACTTCAGCTTGCCAATCAGGATTGCCATCTTGATCAAGATCAATTGGAATAGATCGGTCAGCACTTGAAACGATACCTTGTGTGACAGAGCCAGGGAAGTTTCCTAACGGGTTCCCGATCGCAATCGCAGGTTCTCCTCGCTTAAGGTCACCCGATACACCAAATTCAGCGACACTGTCCACCTTACTGCCATCGATTTCAACAACAGCTAAATCCATCAGAGGATCTGAACCGCGAAGCGTTCCCTTTAATTTTGAACCGTTGCTTAAAGTAATCTCGATCTGGTTCGCATCAGCAACGACGTGATCGTTTGTTACAACATACGCTTTGTTTCCTTCTTTTTTATAAATAACCCCTGACCCTGTACCCGCTGGCTGCTGGCTCCAGAAATCAGTCTGTTGAATGTTTACAACCTCGACTACTGCATCAGAAGCTTTGTCTACGGCATCTGTTACATTTGTCGTAAGATCAACATCCACGTTTTTCTCTACTGCCTTTTCGTCAGTGCCTAGCCCGTTTTCCTCTTCATTTGGAGGATACAGATTATCCGGCAAAAGCCCAGCTCCACCTAGTGCAGGCACTGTAAATAAGACAAGCAAACCACCCAGAATCGCTCCTAGCAAAGCTGGTAGAAACTTTCCTCCGCGGTTTCCTTTTTGTCGAGATGAGGATTCATAATCGTCATCATAATATCCCATTTTGCTCATCACCGTTCCTTTCAACAATGAAGTGTACGAATTCATAACCTAGTATAAGCAATTAGTCCTGAAAATATGGACATTTTGGGTTATTTTTCATAATTTCCCACACTTATTGTTATTTCCTGAAACGGTTCACTTTAAACAAGTAAGTATTTAAACCAAGGCCAGCTTTGTAGGCTGACTTGCGTCTGTATCGTGCAGAATAATTTGTTCACCAGCCGTGATATCATATGTTTTTAACGTCTGTTCGACCGCTAAGCGAGCAATATCTTTCATGTTGTTATCTTTACTAAGATGAGCAAGATAAATATGCTTCGTGCCATCTCCAATAACATCTGCCAGAGCATGTCCGCAATCCTCGTTAGAAATATGGCCATGATCACCTAGAATACGTCGTTTAATATTCCAAGGATATCTCCCCATCATGAGCATATTAATATCGTGATTCGATTCAATGACTAAGGAGTGGCTGTCACGGATAATCCCTTTCATCCGGTCACTCACATAGCCTGTATCTGTCATAAGAGCCAGCTTTCTGCCGTTGTGATGAAATACATAGAACATCGGCTCAGCTGCATCATGAGATACACCAAACGACTCTACGTCAAGGTCGTTGAACGTTTTAACGCTTTCCATCTCAAACTCAAATTTTTGCTCTGTTGCCACTTCACCAATTAAGCCGTTCATGGCATTCCACGTATTTTTGTTCGCGTAGATTGGAAGTTTGAATTTACGAGCAAGCACGCCGAGTCCTTTTATATGATCGCTATGTTCATGAGTGACGAGAATGCCATCAATATCGCCCACTTCACCACAAGCCGCTTTTTCAAAAAGAATCTGAATTTGTTTCGCACTTAAGCCTGCATCAACAAGCAGGCGTGTTTGTTCGGTTTCAACGTAAACGGCATTCCCCGAACTCCCGCTAGCGAGAACGCTAAATTTTAAACTCATAACCGCATGTTCCTTTCTACTCTTCTTCTCCCGATAAAACTTGAACGGAACTGTCAGTTGCATTTACGAGATATTGTCCGTCTTCTGTCTTAATAAACCAGGTAGGAGCATACACTTGAAGTTCTCCTACACCAACAAGACTGTAGTACCCAAGGTCAATATCTTGTATCTTATCACCTTTGGTCAGGTGAGCTGTATCTAAGAGTTTTCCTAATGCTTTTTTCGGCGAAATGATCTCCTGAAAAGCTCCTTGCCTCATAATTAGTAAATATGTTTGAGTAAATTCTGTTAAGTTGCCTTTATCATCAAGCTTAAATTTAATCATCCCGTTTGGTGCATCATAATCTTCTGCATCAGCACGATTGTCAAATTTTTTAGGATTGTAAAAGATGGGCTTTTCTAAATAAACTTGATTAAACCAAACGATATTTGTTTCTTTGTCCCAATGATAAAAGGAGTATTCCTTGCCTCGAGTAACGTTTTCTTCTAGAAATTTACTAAGCTCCGCAATAAGATCTTTTGAATCTTTTTTTGGCAGATCCATAGGTTTATCTAATTTATATTGAAGCGTTATTTCTGTGCTTTTATCTTTATTTAGGGAGATATTCTTTGACTGTATTTTCTTTTCTTCATCTGTAAATTTATACCGCTGAGCACTTATTGAAGTTTGATCCTCTTTATACTTTGGCAACTTATCCAGATAATTAATTTTATTAATCGCAAGTCTTTCTTCTAAAGGCTGTTCTGTAAGATTGGAAATATTGTTAATATCGTTTTTTTGATACAGCTGATAGCCCAAAAATAAATTTAAGACAAGAAAGGTAAGGATAAAAATGCTTTTTGTTCTTTGCCAATTCAATTAGAATCCTTCCTCTCTGTCTTCTTTAAATAAAGGCTGCCAACCTTTAGTATCATAATTAATAAACCATTGAGGTTCTAGTTTATAAACATGTGGTTCATTTTGTTTTTTCATCGTGAACCCTATACGAACATCTTGTACGTAATTTAAATTAAACTCTTTTTCTAGTTCTGTTGTAACATCTTTGCCTGACTGAATCGTCACCTTTTCTGTTAATAGATCTGGATAAGAAGCTGCACTTAAATCTAGCTGTATCAGTGACCGCTGATACTCCTGCAGCTCATTTTCATACCAGATCAGACTCATCTGCATTTCTTGGTTCAATACGGGCAGATTCTCAATAAAAAGCCAAAAGTTAGCCGTGTAATTTGTTAGGTTCGATACGATATATGGATTTCCCCATCCAGCGTGAGTGTTAATATAATCAATAGATTGAAGGAGCGGTGAAATACTTGATGGTGTATTTCGATTACCGAACCCCGCAAAGTTTGTATAAGTGAAGCGATTTTGCAATTCATTTATAACCATCGCCGCCGTTCCATCCGCATAGGTGATCTGGTTGGGAGCGGAGGCACTCTTTACAGCCAATGGATCTTTAAAAAGAGCCTTCTTATACATCTCATACGTATCTTCACTTGTTGCTCTTGATATATAAGTATAGCGAGTCAGATCAAGAGGGACTTCAGGAAAATAAAATCTTCTTTTCACATCAACCTGTCCTTCGTTTCCTCTTTCTTCAATATCGAAGTTCATATATGGAACGAAGCTGCCATTATCAATCCACTTATCCATTTCTTTCATGATCGGATTAAGCTGGTTGTTAGAGGCTCTAATTCTTTGCATCTTTTTTTCCTGATAAGAAACTAAATAACCTTCTACACTATCTGTTGACTTGTTTTGATACAAAAATATCCGATCTACATATTTGGGTTTACTGCCTGTTATTTCAGACTCAAATGAAAAAATTTCTTTGTAAATATCTTGAGTCATGCCTACTGGGAAGACCACTTCAATGTATTTATTGTCTTTTATAAAGGTTTCATCAGGATCGAATGATCTATTGTTCTTAGTGCCTGTATCAAACGTGAACTTTGTTTCGTTTAACCGCATATTAAATTCATTGATTAAATCGTTTGCCTCTACACCGTACAAGCTGTCACCTTTGTGGTAAATGAGCTGTGTTGGATAAACGATTTCTTTTAATTCTGCCTCAACATCAACTTCTTGTTTTTTTACAATACGTGCTCCTTCTAATGAAGGATAGCTTGGCTTAAATGTCCATAAGCTCCACGTCAGGACAAGGCTGAGTACGATCAAGAGCGTTAGTGCAATCGATTTAATATGTTCATAGTTCTTACGGAAAAATGTAATCAGTTTCCGTGCATGAGTAATCCATTTTAACCAGTTCATTTAAGCCCCTCCCTAACTTTTCTTAAAGGAAGAGTAAAGTGGATCGTCGTTCCTTGTCCCCATTCACTTTCTGCCCAAATATCTCCGCCATGAGCAAGCACGATCTCTTTAGCGATCGCAAGGCCAAGACCTGTGCCTCCAAGATCTCTCGAACGAGCACGGTCCACCCTAAAGAATCGATCAAAGATCTTAGAGACGTTGTTCTTCGGAATCCCAACACCCTGATCCGCTATGCTTACTTTCACTTTACGCCCGATAACGGCAGCGGTAAATGTGATCGTGCCTCCCTCAGGAGAGTATTTCATCGCATTAGAGATAATGTTATCCAGCACTTGTGTCATCTTGTCTGTATCCATTTGAACAGGAATCTTATCACTTGGCAATGAGCGGGATAGCTCGATGTTTTCCTTCTCCAGCATCTCAAAACGATCAATGATGCCGTTTAAGAAGTGCACCAAGTCGATTTCATGGAAATTAAATCTGTAGTCTTTGCTGTCCATTTTTGAAAGCTGAAGCAAGTCTGTAACAAGCCTGATCATACGCTCTGTTTCGTTTTGCGTAACTTCTAAGAAACGAGGCGCAATGTTATCGTCCTGCCATGCTCCATCTGCAAGTGCCTCAAGGTAGCTTCTCATCGTTGTCAGCGGTGTTCTTAGCTCATGTGACACATTAAATACAAACTCTCTGCGTTCGTTATCGATCTGTTCTTGTTCTGTTACGTCATGAAGAACACAAATAAGACCATTAATTGGCCCATCATCTTTTTGAATCGTAGAGAAGTTAGCACGTACGACATAATGAATGTCATCTGTACTAAAATCCAGCAGCATGGATTCATACTCGTTATAAAGTTCTTCCCACGTATATTCTGTATTTAATCGGAGTAATTCCATGAGAGAAGTACCGAGCGCGTTTTGTCTCGAGATGTTCAGCATCTCTTCCGCACGGTCGTTCATCAGAATGATCGCCCCGTCCCGGTCAGTCGCAATCACACCATCTGTCATATACGTTAGGACAGAACGCAGTTTTCTTCGTTCACTTTCCGTAATAGCTGTAGCTTCTTGCAGTTTGGTTGTAAGGTTGTTAAAGGTCATAGCGAGCTGCCCGATCTCATCATCACCATACAGCTGTACTTTACGCGAGAAATCTCCTCGTGCCATAACAAGAGCCTGTTTTCTCATATCTGCCATCGGCCTTGTAATCGTACGCGCCAAAAAGATACCGAGAAGTCCAGTAATAATTAGTGCGATTACCGTCCCCGTTACTAAAATATTGTTAATACGCTGTATTTGTTTGAAGATGCCTTCAATGGAAGCTACTAGATAGATGGCTCCCATCGTTTCGCTCGTGCTGTCATTCTTAATAGGCTTAGCGAGCACCATCACCCGCTCACCTTCATGAAGCATAACCTCATCATCAACCGTACCTTCTAAGGCCAGTTTGATTTTAGGATTAAAACTGATCTGGCCAACTAGTTTTTGCTTATTGCTCGCAAGAACCATACCTTCTTTATTTAAAACTTGGACTTCTTTCTCTTCAAACTCCTCGTCAATTAACGCTTGAATATCATCTTCAAGCGTTACAGCTTCTTCACCATCTTCAGCTTTCTTAACCTTATACCGATCTTTATCCTTCATCTTCTGCTCAATATTAAACTCTAGCAAATTTACCCGATCATAGAGTGATTTTGAGAAGTTCTGCCGCAGGTCCGTCTCTAAATTATTAATAAAATAGACACTGATCACTTGCATGGCTATTAAGATGAGCAAAACATAAATCAATACAAACTTAACGTGTATTGATTTAAAAAAATTGACTTTATCCATGATGATTACTCCTGATCAGGATTTCTTAGGTAATACCCCACTCCGCGTCTAGTAATGATCCATAATGGGTGACTCGGATTATCTTCTACTTTCTCACGCAGACGACGAACCGTAACATCAACTGTTCTTACGTCACCAAAGTAGTCATATCCCCACACGGTTTGAAGCAAGTGCTCACGCGTCATCACCTGCCCGATATGTTTAGCTAAATAATGCAGCAGTTCAAATTCTCGATGTGTTAACTCTATCGTTTCACCGCGCTTTGTAACAATATAAGCATCAGGGTGAATCGTTAGAGAACCGATTGTAATCTCATTGTTCTCATCTACTTCACGCTCTGACTCCTGCTGGTGACGGCGAAGGTTGGCTTTTACTCGAGCAATCAGTTCGCGCGTGCTGAAAGGCTTTGTTACGTAGTCATCAGCACCTAACTCTAACCCTAGCACCTTATCGATTTCCGAATCTTTTGCAGTAAGCATAATAATAGGCATATCATACTTTTTGCGGATCTCACGGCATACTTCCATGCCATCTTTTAAAGGAAGCATGATATCAAGCAGGATCATATCTGGCTTCTCTTTTTCTACTTTTTCAAGGGCATTAATACCGTCATAAGCGCAGCTTACCGTAAATCCCTCTTTTTCGAGATTAAATTGCAGAATATCTGCAATTGGTTTTTCATCATCCACAACGAGAATTTTCTTATCCATGGGAACGCTCCTTCTTCGGAAACTCTATTTAATATATAGCAGATTGTTTGTAGTATCATTTTAAGGTATCTCTACTATTTTATCACAGTTGAAACTTTCTCCATACTACTAGTAAAACCTTCTAATTTCAGATAAGAAAAACCTCCCAGGAAGAAATATTCCTGAGAGGTCTTAGAAGTTATTTTTTTATATAATCTGCAGGGTTTTTTAATACGCCATTCTCGTATACTTCAAAATGCAAATGAACGCCTGTCGATTGGCCTGTAGATCCCATAACTCCAATCTTTGATCCCTTTTGCACCACATCTCCTGTTGATACAGAAATGGAATTCAAATGAGCATAGATAGTTTTCATGCCATTGTTATGATTGATGATGATCTTGTTGCCGTAATCCCCATCCCAACCAGCAGAAGCAACCGTACCGTTGTCCGCTGCCAAAATCGATCGTTCAGAAGGCCGTGCAATGTCCATTCCTTTATGCTGTCTTCCCCATCTGGATCCTTTATGGCTCGAGATGTATCCGCCAACTGCTGGCCATGAAAGAGTGCCTGTCCCTTTAGATGGAATCACTTTCGTACCGATCTTCTGAATCTCAGTAACAGGTGCTTTCACTTGCTCTTGGTTTACGATGTCTTTCTTAAGAACTTTATCGTCTGCTTTTCTAACGGTATAGGTCACGTCTTCTAACCCTTTTTGACCTTTTTGAACCGTTTTCACCTGTCCCTTTTCTAGCGTGCTGTCTTCTTGTTTTTCAACTTGAAAAGGAATCTCGTTTTGTACACGAGTTGCTTCATATACCATTACTTCGGTATAAGGCTTCTTTTCTGTAACAGTAACCGCTTGTCCAGGACGAATAACAGGAACGAGCAGCAATTCTTTATTTAATGTGTAAAATTGCTCCATCGTTAAGTGATACTTTTCGGTAATCGACTTAACCGTTTCACCTTTTTGAACAACATGCTCTTTTTCCTGGATTGTCCCCTCTTTTAAAAGGGAGATCGCACCGTCAACAGATACGAGATCCTTGATTGACGTCTGAGCTTTTTGAATAAAAACGGGTGTCGAGAAATCAATATCAACAACCTTACTTTCTCCAGGACTCAATTTTGGAACTTCAAGCTCCTTATTTTCGGCTTTCTTTTTTTGTATCTCATCAAGCTCTGCTTTTGAAACATGTTCAAGCTGCAGCTTTAACAGCGCATCTTCTGCTTCTTTTTCACTTGAAACGTAAGCTACTGTTTGCCCGCCAACTACCAATCGATAAGCTTCAACGGAAACCGATAAGCGGTCTCTTAACGCTTCTCTCGCCGCTTCATTATCAAACTGGGGTCTGAACATTTTTTCCGGCTTTAACTCAATGGATTCATTTATGGTAAAAGCAAAATTACTCTTTCTGCCTTTAGCTTGCTGCAATATCTCTTCTACCGTGTTTTCAACAACACTTTCTTCTCGAACGGTACCGATCTTCTTTCCATCCACATAAACGTTAAAAACGGTTTTGATCAAGTGGTTATCATCATGATGTGCATCTGCAATGGATGGATTCAACGTAAATGTCGAGAGTATCATTAAAACCGCAATAAATAGCGGAATGATTTTATTTTTAAATACTTCAGTGGTTTTTCGATTTTGCACCTTCTATTTCCCCCTAAAGATCCTCTTCTATATCTCATCTAAGTCTAATGTCCTATGACAAAATTCTCCTAAAGCACCTCTAGTATCCTATCATAAGGAATTTCTATTTGTCAGAATTTCACGTATTTTGTAATGCAAATGTAAAAAAACGACATGGAAAAAGGCTGTTTGGTGGCTGCTCTAGTAATTTTTTGATTTTCCACTCCAGATTTTCCGCTTTGCAATCTTTTAGGAAAAAACGCAAAAAAAAAAAGAGTATAGGATGATTCATCTATACTCTTCTTAACACCTATTCTGTTAGTTTAATTCGTTCGATAATATCCTCTTTTTGAACATATACCACGAGCAAGCTGATCGGCAGAAGGATTAACGTTTCTTGCCATTGTCTTTCAATGAGCCAGTAGAAGAAAGGTGCGAGGGAGAAGGCAAAAAGACCCGCTACCGTTAAACTTCTTTTTATTGCATAAAACAATAAAAATGCTGCTCCAACAAGTATGGCTGATGGCAGATGAAAAACAATCAGTCCTCCGATAAAAGAAGCGACTCCTTTTCCACCATGAAACTTCAGGAATATCGGATAAAGGTGACCAAGAATCACCGCAAGAAATCCAAGCAGCTGAATATGAGGAGGATATTCGAATTGAATGGCTGCCCAAACGACTGCTGCCGCTTTTAAAATGTCCCCTGCTAAAGTCAGAACGAAGCCCGATGATCCTAAAACCCTGCCTGCATTTCGAGCCCCTATATTACCGCTGCCTAATAATCGTAAGTCAACACCCTTTAAAAGCTTAGCTACAAGAAACCCTGTCATGATTCCGCCTACAAGGTAACTCGCGATCAAATACAGCCCCCATTCAAATTCCATCTGTATGATCACAACCTTCCTCATCCCAATTGATACAATATATTCTAAATAGCGAGGACTTATCCCTCTTAATCAGCATTAAAAGTGACAAAAGTGTGTATAGTGATGCAGCAATTTTTACTTTTCAAGTCTTTTTATTGTCAGAAAGGGGCATTTTCAGTGTCGTATAAGTGTCCGCTCGTATACCTAGCGGGGTACTTGTGATGATAATTAAGTCTAAACACCCTGTAATTAAGTCTTAATGGGAAAAATTAAGTCTTATTCAAGAACAATTAAGTCGTTAGTGACAAAATAAAGGCGATTCGATAATTTTCGACATAGTCGACCTCTAGTTATACCCCTACACCAAGTCTTATTTCTAGTACCGAATATAAAAAAAGCATGCCCCTTTTTCAAGGAACATGCAGCATGATTTAGGATTAAGATTAAAAGTAAAATGGTGGCTCGAGACGGAATCGAACCGCCGACACGAGGATTTTCAGTCCTCTGCTCTACCGACTGAGCTATCGA